>DATDTO010000021.1:0-8650 GCA_035290825.1 archaeon | reverse complement strand
CCCCCTATTACTGGTTTTTTGGATCAGAAAGTCTTGGCGATTTTTCGAACCTGCGAAGCTACTAAAGCACTGGGTCCTAAGCCCAGCCCCTTTGGCCAGTCCCAAACCCTTTGCCTGGAAGCCGTAAAAAATTTCTGAGTCGAAACGAGGAAATTTTTAGGCTCCTTTTTTGCTTAAGCTTTTGTGACAAAAGCTTACTTGGGTACCCCCGCAAACGCTCCCGACGGGATTTGAACCCGTGTTACTGGATGTCTTTTCACTGTAGGTTCCAGACCGAAATGACGAAGTCATTTCCAATCTTCTGCCTACTCAACACTTTCGAATGTTGCAAACGAAAGTCCAGAATCCTTGACCGGGCTAGACGACAGGAGCATCTATACAATTAGTAGAGAGTTACTTTTAAATACTATTTTCTCCTCGTCAAAAGATAATTAAACAGCTCAGCTATTTCAGGGTCTTTTGGGTGGTTTTTCGCGTCTGCAAACCACTTATCAAAATTATAGCCCTTCTGCTCATATGTAAGCGCCTGAAGGAACATCTCTATCTTGTCAACGCTCCTCACAAAAACAGCCTCCTTTGTTTTCTGCTCTTCAAATTCTGTCCACGTGTCTAAAACATCCTTTCCAAAATCACCAAGAAAGCCAGCCAGCTTCTCCATAGCCTCTTTTTCCAGCTTATGCTTCTCGCCATCTGTTATCCCATGGTTACCTTTAGCCCTTTGTATATCCTCTTTTTTGTGCACAGTCAGTTTCCAATCAACCAATATGTCGCCTGTTTGAGATTCTGCCAGTTCATGCACAATCGCCATCTTGATCGCCTTTGAAAGGTCTATATCTTTCCTTTTCGCCCCCAGGACCAATGTCATCAAGGACATGCCAAAGCAGTGGTCAGCTATATGCTCCGGCTCTTTGACACCATCAACAATCCAACCGCTCCTGCGCATTTCCTTGAGCTTGTTTATTTCCTGATAGAATTTGATAATATTGTCCATATAACTTACTCACCAAACCGCAAAAATACTAAATGGGCCCACCAGGAATCGAACCTGGATCCGTCGCAATTTAAAATCCTTTTCCGTGAACGCTTTTTGCAAGCCCGCATCGAAAAAGGGTTCCGTCAAGCGACTATCCTAGCCAGTATCTGGTGGAAGTTGACTGTTGCCAACTTCTTACCTTTAGACTATGAGCCCAGATGTACATATTCTATAGTTTGTCTTTATATTTCTCAAAAAATATTGGGAGCTGCGAGTGTATGGTCTTTGGGAGCTTATCTAAAGTGAACCATCCTATCTGATCGAATTTGTGGGGCTCGCCTATCCTGATTTTTGAGGAATCTACCAAAACTTTGAAATCGAGAGCTACCCAATGTGTCTTCTTTCCGTTATGCGTTCTGTGTATATCCCTAAAACCAAGAAACTCAGAAGCCAAAACATCTGCGCAGTACTCCTCCTTTATCTCCCTTTTCAACGCCTCTTCCACATGTTCATCAAAATCGATAGCCCCACCACCAATATCCCATGCACCGTGCTCGTCTTTTGTATTTGAAGTCCTTCTGGCCATTACAAAATTTCCTTTTCCATCATGACAAAGATAAACTACACAGACGCCTGTGCAATCTATGCCTTTTACAGTATTTTTTTCCATAACTCAAAACCAATAAATGGGCCCAGAGAGAATTGAACTCCCATCTCAACCGTGTGAGGGTTACGCCTTTCGTTCGCGTCCTAGCCATTGTCTAAACCCTTTTTCTTTGGAAGCCGTAAATTTTCTGAGCCGAAGCGAGGAAATTTAGGCTCCTTAAAGTTGGACACTGATCAGCAGATCAGTGTCGTCCCTTCTTTGCTTAAGCTCTTTTCTTGAAAAAGAGCTTACTAGACTATGGGCCCTATATCTACAATAAAAGAACTATCTATTTTAAATAATCTAGTATGTCAGCCAAGCTATTGGAATTGAGGGCTAAATGGGCCGACTTTTTCAAATTCACATCTGTTGTGTTGAATGCAACTGAAAGCCCGACAAACTTGAATGTTGGCAAGTCCTCTGGGTTCGAAGTTACAAAGGCAGTCTCGCTCATCTTTGCATCTTCTCTATAAGAGAACTCCCTTATTGCAGCGAGCTTGTCCACCCTATTATCTGGGGTTGGGTGTGTTGGCACAGTGTCATAAGCATATCCCTCCCTTGTAAAAACAACCCTATTGTAAGCAGTGTACTTCGCTCCAATCTTGGTTGCGATCTCAGATACAACAAATGAAGGTGAATCAGAAACAATCGCGCTGATAATTTTCTTTTCTTTCAAGGCTTTCACAACAGTGCCGACACCGTTAACCAGTGTTGGCTCATTCCTAAAAAGTGTGGTCAGCTTGCTGATATTCACATTCGCGGCTTTCCAGGCCTTATACTCCTCTTTCTTTGCTTCTTCCCTACTAATCCTTCCAGCAAGATGCTGAGCCCAGAAGTTTGGGATATTATAAGTTTTCCTGATGTAGTCCCAAGGGTTGTCTGCCCCCTGCAAATTAATCAAAACGCCTGTTAGGCCAAAGGCTACGAACTTGATTCCCATAATATTATATGTATAGTAAAAAATAAAAGCGCCGAGGACAGGAAACTCGATTGGAAGCAGGTTTTATACGTGTCTGCTTCGTCCTTTTCGAACCTGTGCTCCCCGAAGGGAACTCGCTCACAAGGGTTGGAAAATGATCTTCAGATCATTTTCGGCCTTTCTTTTTGTCCCTCATACAAGACTGAAACTCGTCATATTACGGGTGGAAGCTGATTTAGATCAGCTTCGGTCTTCCTTTCCGCCTATCCGAGTCAAGCCATCAAGTCATCGAAACTCAAGGCGAGCGCATGTGTGGAACCTTTCCTTTTTGGAAGGCGTAATTTTTGCGAAGCAAAAATAGCCTCCTATTTTGGCTTAAGCCTTTTTCACAGAAAAGGCTTACCACTCTGCCACCTCGGCAATATTTGCTGGAAGCTGATTTTATCAGCTTCTGTTTGTTGGAAACCTGCAGAGAAATAGGATCCGGTTCCCTCACCACAGGTAACATATAACAGTTATCTGTATAGTGAGATCACCAATAACACAAAGTGTGTTACCTATGGTGACCACCCCTCCACACGTTTCGACTTATGACTAATATACTCACAGATTAGTTTTTAAAGGTTTGTTTACAATAACTAGCCTATGATATCAGAAGATAAACGAAGGGGTCTTTTAGTAAAGGCAGATGGAACAACTGAATTTCAGGACATAGACATTTTAGCATCTGGGGTTAGAACGGGCAAATTAAGATACAGAGACGGTGTCTATAAAGAAATCGATACAGAAGAAGAGGGGCAGAGTTATACAGCTAAAATAGGGTTTGGCGATTAAAGCTTCAGATTGTGCTTAAACCCAGAACCCTTTGCTTTTTCAACAGACCACGCATCCTCTATAAGCATGTCAGGCACATCGCCGTCTAAAACAGGGTAGGCAAGCTTGCATGCAGAACAGGTCAAAAACATATTCTGCTCTTTGATGTCGCCTTTGCACTTTGGGCAGGCCATTATTTTCAGAAGGTCTTTTTTCACAGCCATATAAACTTTTAAGAAAAGTTTAATCAAAAACTCCCTTTACTATATTAAATACCCTGTCCGGCTTTATATACATTGGTTTTGTTTTCAGAACTTTGCCTATAGCCGCCAGTTTTTTGCCCGCATAAACTGCTATAAAACGATCTTTCTCTAAACCCTTATCAGCGACCTCTATATCTTCTGCAGCCAAAAATTTCCCATTTAGGACATTTTGCAAAAATTCCTTTTTCACACAAACTTTTTTCACCCCAACCTTTCCCAAAATTTCTTCTAAACTGATTATATTATTTGTTTCAAGCTCATCAAAACCAACACACTGCGAGACACCTATTTTATCTACAGCCGTGCGCCTTAATCCAACCATCTGCGCGCCGCAGCCCAAATCTTGGCCAACACCATGGATAAACTTTCTCACATAGAAGCCGGCTTGGCACTTTATTTTGAACTCAACTATGCGTCCGCTAATGCCCAAAACATCAATAGAATAGATTTGCCGTTCCCTTTCCTTTCTCGCAACAGCTGACCTCACAGGCGGTAGCTGCTTTATTTTTCCCACAAAGCCTCTCAGGGTCGCAGTAACTTGTTTTTTGTCAACGTTTTTGTGCAATAACATCTTTGCAGCATACTCTTTGTCCAATCCCATAAGCAGCGGCATCGCCTTTGTGGCTTCGTCTAAACAGATAACAAGCACGCCTGTGGAGCCTGGATCTAGGATGCCGGTGTTCCCGGCCTTTTTAGCTCCAACAGCCTGCCGCACCTTCTCCGTGACCTCCCTGCTCGTTATTCCTGCCGGTTTATCCAAAAGGACCACACCATTAACCATATAAATCTTAAAACCTACGGTTTCATGTGCCACAGCACATGAGATGAGGCACATCTCGTGAGCAAAGCCTCACGATTAAGGAATCCCTCATATACAATTATAATATAAACGGATTTGTCTAATAAGAGTAGATAAGAATTAGATTCCTATGTCCAAGACACAAAAGTTCCCGGAAGCAGAGGGCAGATTATTTACAAGGGTTTTTGTCTGCAGGCAGTGCAATTCCAAAATAAGAGCAGACAGCCTTAAAGTCAGGTCTGGCCAAGTCAAGTGCAGAAAATGCAACTCAACAAAACTAAGGCCAAAACACAAGGACCTAAAAGGCGCGTAACCCTTTTCTGTTAAGTCAGTTCAAAAGCGTTAACGGAAAATATCTTTTAATGTTCTTATGAATCCTTATATTGAAATTCTGAGGCCGCTGAACTGCATAATGTCTGCGATTGCAGTGCTGATTGGTGGAATTCTGGTTTTAAGAAGTGTAAGCCTCTCCATTCTTTTGGGCATAGTTGCAGTGGTCCTAGTCACGGGTTCTGGAAACGTAATAAATGATTATATTGATGTTCACGCTGACAGGATAAACCGCCCCAAAAGGCCAATACCTTCTGGAAAGATAAAGCACAAAACAGCGTTAGCCTACTGCATCCTGCTTTTCGCAGTTGGGATAGGCCTCGCAGCATATGTAAATGTTATTGCCATGTTAATCGCAGTGGTAAACACACTAATTCTGATAATGTACTCCACAACATTCCAGCACAAAGTTTTTATCGGCAATGCTGTTGTGGCGTATCTTGTGGCATCCACGTTCCTGTTTGGCGGTGCAGTTGGTTTAGGCCAGAACATAAATCTGGGCTTGCTCACCCTGCCTCTAATTTTGATGGTGTTGTCCGGATTATCAAACTTCAGTAGGGAAATAGTGAAGGATTTGGAGGATTTGGAAGGTGACCGCGCCTCATTCTTGAAGAGGATAAAAAACAAAGTAAAGGGCGCACTTGAACGGTTTGGCATCGGCTCAGCGCAGTCAAAGCTTTCCGAAAAAGCTTACGTCGCAACCGCAATCACCTCGCTTGCAATCGCGATCATAATCTCACCACTGCCTTACATGTTAAACATACTAAGCCTGAGTTACATCATTGTTTTGATTCAAACAGACATCGCCTTTGCCCTGAGCATCTACACACTAGCTAACAGGAACTCAAAAAACAGGTATTCAAAAACACAAAAAAGGATAAAGATTGGGATGCTGCTCGGCCTGCTTTCATTCATAGTCGGGATACTTGTGAAGATATAGGTTTTTAAAGGGGAAAATAAAATAGATTTGAGGGGTTAGTTTTATGGGACAATATAGTATTGTATCGAACAGGGTTTTGAAAAACAAGGCAGGCGAAGACAAAGGAGTGTTGAAGGTCTTGGTAAAAACCGGTTCTACAATCGCTGATGTAAGCTATAGGTGCCCAGAGTGCGCCAATCAAGAACAACTGCAGCTGGAATGGGCTAGGCCTTTGATAGTTACATGCTCCAAGTGCTCAAACAAGATGAAGATGGAGAAGCTCAAGGACGAGATAAAGAAGCAAAAGAAAAAGGAAAAGGTAGAGACAGAGAAGAAATTAATGGCGTTTAAGGCATGACAGGACGAAACAGATCTAAGATCTGTTTCCATTTAAGTCCACAATTCCAATTCTATGAATTCTCCGACAGTTGCTGTCATTGGCGGAAGCGGCATTGAAGGAATGTTTGAGACCTCCACTGATATTGAAATAAAGGCGGTCTACAAATCCCATTCTAAACAAATAAAAAAATCCTTTATGGCCAAAGAAGTCAGCATAAGCGGTTCCTGTTTCTTGTACGTGAACAGGTACAAAACTGGTATTGAAAGCGGCAAAGAAAAATACCATCCGCACGAAATCGATTACAAAACAATAATGGTTGGGCTCTATCAAGCTGGGATTAAAAAAATAATCTCCTTTTCAAAAGTTGGCAGCCTCCAAAAAGAATGGATCCCTGGGACAATTGTTTTGATATCAGACTGTGTTGACTTGGTAAACAGGGACATAACCCTTGATGATTTAGGGGCAGACGTCGCTGACATGACCACGCCCTTTAGCCATGATTTGTCAGAAGCAATTGTAAAAGGCGCGAAGCAATCCAATGTTCAGATATCCACAGACTGCACACATGTTGTGATGGTTGATGGGTCAAGGTTGGAGACGCCGGCAGAAATCGCAATGCTCAGGAACATGGTAAAAGGGAATGTTGTCGTTGGCATGATAGCCTCAACTGAAGCCCAATTGGCCAAGGTATTAGGGATTGATTTCGCCGCGCTTGTGATAGTGACAAACTATGCAGCTGGGATGCGCGGCGAAATAAACAAGTCCATAATAGAAGGCGGTTTTGAAAAGGCAATGCCCAAGGTCGGCAAGCTGCTCAAGGCCACTGTAAACAGTTTGTCTGGATAAAAGGTATTGTACACGATATATTTCAACCAGCTAAACCAATCCTATAATATGAAAGGGGCACTCAAAGAAATGTGGTGGCTGATCATAATAGTCGTAGCTATTTTAATCCTCTTCGTTATTTTGTGGGGCTTCTA
The DNA here is from genome assembly GCA_035290825.1 of archaeon. Lineage (GTDB taxonomy): Archaea > Aenigmatarchaeota > Aenigmatarchaeia > QMZP01 > JACQNV01 > JACQNV01. The sequence goes on along the minus strand of DATDTO010000021.1, from coordinate 1,668 downwards.
CAGCGGCTGGATACCTAAGATGGTTGGCGGCCTTGGGACTGTTTTTGGGCTATAATATGACAATGGTGTTACCGTTCAAACTTGTAATAGGAATCGTGCTTATACTAATTGTCACAGTAATTGCCATCGTGCTCCTTACCTCAACCACAGAAGGCGGCTTTAATTTGTGGAAGTTCATCTGCCCCTGGTGCTAATCTTTAGGTCTTCCGTCTACAGTTTTGTGTCTTGGCTTTACAACCATATAATCTGTGAGCACAGTTCACTGAAATTGTATTATAATATTACCGCCCAATAATAGTTATATGGAACTTTCAATAAGGCTGGTAGTGATGGTTGTTGTGATCCTGATCATAGCAGTGATATCAATCGTCCTGATAACCGGCTGGGGCAGCACAAGCGGATCCTCAATAGACGGCGCAATAAAATGGCTGGGCAGCCTTTTTGGGTTCAAACAATCAGATTCTCAATCACAATCCCAAAGCCCCGCGCCTTCACAATCAACTAAACCACTATACGCTCCCCAAGCGCCCGCGGGATCTGAGGTTCCACAACCAAGCGACACAACAACTCCAGAAATAGAAGATTTAACACCTGTAACCACAGACGTGTTTGTAGACCTCCACACTAACACAAAAACAATTTCAGAAAGATACCCATCAGCTGTGATAGACGATTACGGCCGCGTGAGCCAACAGTCCCTGTCAGCAGTGACGTCCCTGTCACCAGAATCTTCTGTGCTGTGGTATTGGGATCCATGGGAGTGTAGGGTAGTCGCGCCGTCCAAAGGCGATGAAGACAAACCAATAGAAGTTTTTCTCACAGCTTCAGACCCTCTCAACCCAGCCAACCCACCTAAAATTGATAAGCTTATAATCGATCCTACTGTAACATGCCCTATTGAAACAATAAAGGGAAAAGATTCCATTGTCTGTGATATAACAAGCGGAAGCCAGGGATTGGGGAGCAGGATCATAAACGGCGGTTTAACAATAAGATGCGGGGCTGTTATCGATGGTGTGGAGTATTTTTCCAAGCCAAAAAAAGTGGCAAAGGTTGCATACTTCCTTTTGGGCGATTATAAAGAAATTAACCTGCTTTCTGAATTTGACTTCTTCCTGAAAAGGACCTTCCTTGAAAAGGGCGACTTCAAAATAATTGACTGGAAAGGGAAATGCATGCTCCCTTCGGGGATAGATCCAAATATCTGCATAGATCCAAATGACATATTTGATTGTGCGTTTCCAGTCAGCCAAGTGTCTGCAGGGAGAAAGGAAAAAATAGGAAAAGGCGTTGTAATATATTTTGTCCCGGCGTCTGGAAGAGCCCATTGCCATCCGGACTGGAATTTTATACAAATCTATACTGTAAATTACCAACAGACCACATTGGCTCATGAACTCGGCCATTCTTATGGGTTTAGAGATGAATATGATTATAAGGTGTTTGTTGAACGCGATCACGGGTTCGCAAGCACATACCCGTCATGTTGTTTTGACACACCTCTCTCAGATAGCCCGTACAAGCAGGTTATAGAAGGATTGGAGGATCAGGATCTGGGATCCATACTTAATGGAACAGCGCGAATAGATAACTGCACTGCTTCTGGTGGAATGTGTTCATCAAGTTGTCGGCGAACCTTCGTGTTTAATTCAAGCGATTGTAGTAGCA
>DATDTO010000020.1:0-9752 GCA_035290825.1 archaeon | reverse complement strand
TCGCGTCTGCAAACAGGACAGTCCTTGTCAGTGTTGGCGGCGATTCGGATACCACTGCGCCAAGCAGTCTAACATATGAAGCACCAACCCCAGCCAGCGGTTCAAACCAATCATCAACATCTTATACAGTCAACCTAACATTCACAGAAACCAATCCAAATAATTGTTTATTAGAAGTCAACGGAGCCAATGTCTCAATGACCCGAACAGGAACCTACTGCGAAATTAACAGAACATCCCAATCCGACAATACCTACACATACAAAGTCTGGGTCAATGACACAGCAGGAAATATCGCAGCATCTGCAACAAGAACAGTCACCCTAGACACAGTTAACCCATCAGTCCTAGCCAACAACACAGCCTACCCAGGAACCCAGACAGCAGCAACAAACGGCCAAACCGTAACCCTAAACGCAACAGTCTCTGACACCAACCTCGACAAGATCACAGTGAATGCAGGCGACTTAGGCTGTTCAACGGCCTTAGCCATGTCTTTATCCAATTCAGTCTACACAGCCACCTGTCAACTGGCCAGCGCAACCAGCGGAACCAAATCCCTAACAGTAACCGCCAATGACACAGCAGGCAATGTCAACAATACAATCACACTGTCAGTAGTGGTCGATGCAACTGCGCCAACAGTTACAATCTCCTCACCAACCAACACAACCTATGCGCAGGACACAATAAATCTTCAAGTGTCAGCAGACGAGTCAATAGACAAATGGTGGTACAATCTGAACAGCGGCTCAAACACAACCTTCACCCCAAACACAACAATAACACCAGTATCAGGTTCCAACACAATCATAGTATACGCAAACGATTCCACAAACAACATAGGCTCAACCACTATCGCATTTAGTGCAAATATCTGCGGCTCAACAATAACCTCTGACATAACATTAACAGGCAACCTAACGTCACAAGGGACATGCTTTACAGTCGGGGCAAATAACCTAATAATCAACGGTGCAGGTTACACAGTCACAGGTAATACAAACGGAACAGGTATAGCCACTGGTGGATACGACAACTTAACAATCAAAAACTTTGCTGGGCTAAACAATTTCACAAACGGCATACAAGGGGCAAGCTTAACCAATTCAACCATAATCAACAATACAATAATAACAGGGACAACAGCAAATTCAATAGGCATTAACCTCAATTCTCCAATAACTGTCAACATAACAAGCAATACCATAATACCAAAAGCAACTGCAGCCAGTGGTATGTCTCTAATCGCCCCTTTCAACCTCTCTGTATATAACAACCTTATCACCAACAACACCGCGAATTCTATTCTTGGTATAGTTTTCCCATCTGCTGGTGCTGGGGCCAGAAACAACACAATTTTCAACAACACAATAATTATAACCGGGTTTGGTGGGGAAAGGGGCATACAGTTCACCAACCCCAACTCCGGCAACAACATATCCTATAACACCATAAGCGTAGCAGGCGGCGGTGGCACAGACGGTGTAATCACTATGGTTGGAGGTACATCCAACTTTATATTTAAAAACACACTAACAGGGACAGCCAACGGCGTGCCAGGCATTATAATGAAAACAACAACAAATAATAATAATTATATCTTAAGCAACACAATCAAAACCCAAGGCGCCGAAGGTTATGCAATTTACAATACATTAGGCGATAACAATACAGCGGTTAACAACATCCTGAATGCAACAAATGACAACGACATAAGGATGCTCAGCGGAAGCTTATTCTCAATAAACAACACCTTCAACAAAACAGACATAGGCTTTGACAGCGGCTCAACAGGCAATGTAACAGTCCAATGGTATCTGGACGCCACTGTCCAAAACACAACAGGCACAGTTATCCAAAACGCCAATGTAACAATATACAATGTAACAAACTCCCAACTATTCAATGGATTGACAGACTCAAACGGCAAAATACCAACCCAAACACTGACAGAATTTGTCCAGAACTCAACACACAAAACACTGCAAACCCCACACACAATAAACGCAACGCTTTCAAACTATGAGCCAGACTCAACAACCGTGAATTTAACAATGACAAACTCAACGTCTATAACAATAAACCTGACCAAAGACACAACTGCACCAACAGTCTCAATAACTTCTCCAGCTAGCGGAGCCAATCTTTCTGTAACCTCAATCTCAATTCTAGGAACAGCCTCTGACACTAACGCAGACACAATAACAATAAACGATACAAGGTTTGGTTCAAACTTAGGATCATACAGTTCATGGAATTTCACCAACTCAACAATTGCAGAGGGAACCTATACAATAACAATCACAGCAAATGACACAGCAGGAAACACACAAACTGCGACAAGGACGTTTACAGTTGATAGGACAGCGCCATCCAGCTTCACATACCAACCCCCAACCCCATCAACAGGAGCCAACCTCTCCCAATCCTATTACTTTGTAAACCTCAGTTTCACAGAAACCAATCCAAATAATTGTCTATTAGAAGTCAACGGAGCCAATGTCTCAATGACCCGAACAGGAACCTACTGCGAAATTAACAGAACATCCCAATCCGACAACACATACACATACAAAGTTCATGTAAACGATTCTGCAGGAAATAGAGGGGCTAGCTCTACAAGGTCAATAACCTTGGACACTACAGTACCGTCAGTAACATTACCACAAGTTAATATCACAGGAAGTGTGCCTGTAGCAACACAAATTAAAATAAATGTAACGATAACAGACAGCTCTGGGATTTCAGCTGTTTTAGTCGGGAACACAACTAACGTGACAATGTCGTCAATTGGTCTTAACAGATATCAGGTAAGCACAACACCATCATCACTTGGCTGCTCTTCAGACCAGGCAACATGTTTACTAAGGTTTTATGCAAACGACACTGCCGGCAACCTAAATTCCACAACAATCTTAACCCTCAATATCTTTGGTTGTGGCCAGACTTTGACATCATCTTCAACACTAGCGAGCAGTTTAACAGGCCAGGGCTCCTGTTTCACCATTGGCGCAAACAATTTAGTGATAAACGGTGCGGGAAAAACAATAACAGGAAGCGGCTCTGGGACAGCAATAAACACCAGCTCGTTCACAAACATAACAGTGGCTAATTTAACAATCAGCAACTTTGCAACAGATGCTTCAGCCACTTCGGGTTCAATAACACTAATAAACACAACATTCAGCAGGGCAAAAACAACGGTTTCCGGATCAGGGAATATTACAGCAAAGTGGTATGTAGACAATGTTGTAAGGGAGTGGGGCTTCGAGTACTTTGAAGGAAGTTCAGGCTCTTCTGGCTATTGCGGCGATTCCAGATGTGGCTCTGGGGAAGATCAATACAGCTGTTACCAGGATTGTTCTGGAAGCTCATCAGAAACATGCGGCAATAGCTTCTGCGGTTCTGGGGAAACGTCTTCAAACTGTGCTGCAGATTGTGGTGGCTCTGTTCAAACAGCCCAGGGGATTTCTGGCGCTAATGTAACTATATATGATTCTACAGGAAGTCGTATTTACTCTATACTAACAGGCCCCACAGGCCAAATATCAAGGCTAGAATTAACAGAGTTTGTACAAAGATTGTCGGGCAAAACATTGTACACAACCCACTCAATCAACATTTCAAAAGAAGGCTATGCGAAGTTCTCAAGGATCCTCAACCTCACTGCGACAGGCACAACGTCACTCACGCATGTTTTGAACAAACCATTTGCAAACTGCGAGTTATACAGCGGAAACCAAACACAGTGTGTGGCAGCGAAGTGTGACTGGAAAAGCGACATAAGCAAATGCACTTCTGCATCGACCTACTTGGATTGTGACCAGTTCTGTGGCAAATGTACAACACAACTATCATGCACAGGAAGCACGGGAGCTTGTATTTGGGAGTCATCTGGATCGAGTTTCTGCCGTGAAAATTTCAGCACATTCACATATGGCACTGGTGGGACAACAAATGCATCTGGTTACTTTAATTTCGTTCCAGTGGACTGCTCCAGCGAGCCTAACAAGTGCGATTCTAGTTTTGATGTAGACAAAGGCTACTACAAATTTGAAACATTATGCTCAGATAGTGTGGATAATGATGTAGATGGCTCAGCTGACTGCTCTGACACAGATTGTAATGTATGGCCTCAGTGCGCAAGCTCATACAATGCATCAACAGATACAACGGTGCCTAAAATAGCGAACTCGAAGACAGATCTGGACAATAACTCAACAGGCATCACAACAATAACAACGGAACCAACAACATTTAGTGTGAAATATTATGGTACCAACAGCGCATGCGCATCAACCGCCACGGTTGTGGGTGAGAGAGATCTTGCAAACTGCACACTGGACGATTATTCTGTTTGGCATCATGTGACACTTGACAGTACAAAAGGGATAAGCTTGGCTGCAAACACAACTTACTACTACAAAATAAATGGAACAGATAAAGCTGGCCTTGGTTATGAGACCGGGTGCCTAAACTTCACAACAAAACCAACTGTACAAACCTTTAATTTCCGCGCATTCGTACCTGGAGAGCTTGTAAAACTAAAGTCTTCTGACTCTAGCAGTTTCACAAACTATAACTTTACAAGTAGTGCAAGTGAGTTCAGCAGCTATAAAGGGGCTGAGATGAAGTTTGAAGGCCATGGAATAACATTTAGAAGTGTGGATATATCAGGGTCAAAATCGCTAAACTTCACCAATGCTTTCGTGAGCGGCAACAGAAGCTCCTTCGGCGGCAAATTCCAAGGCTTGAATTCCTCCAATTGGTTGGAAACATCACAATCGCTGGGTTTGGCGCCATCTGATAACATATCACTGACAATAGAGTCTGCTGGAAACAGGATATTCAAGTGTGATGACAATGGCGGTAACTGTACGCAATTAACAGAGTGCTATTCTGTCATTTCCAGCAATTCAACACACACGACAATAGAACTTGCTGCAGCTGCAGGATTCTCTGCGTATACAGTTGCAGACAATGCGCAATTACTAACTTGGGACCAGACAGATTCCAACAACAGTTTGTATGGTGCAAGCGGCGCAACAAAAACAACAGCAGATACAGTGACCTTCTATGCCAATTATTCCAATCTGACATCAGGAGTACCGATAAACATAACAGGTTCATATTGCGAGTTTAATACAACTGGTGTCAGCCCTGTAAATATGACATACAGCGCCTCCACATTATTATATTCATATTCAACTTCAGTAAGCACAGCCGCAACACATAGTTGGACAGCGAGATGTGTGGGTAATGATATCTTTGATAATCTCAATGCAACAGATAACGTCACAATAGGTTCGCCTCCATCTAGCGGTTCAACAGGTTCAACTGGAGGTAGCAGCTATAACGGCCCAACACCAACTGTTAGTGTGGCCCCAACAACAAGCCTAGAACCAGAGCTTCCAATTGATTTCAGCGTAGACAAAGATCTGATAAAAGTGCAGTTGAAGCAAAACCAAACAAAACCTTTAGCCTTCATAATAACCAACAAAGGCGCAAAAGCAGAGGCTGTGATAACTGTAGAAGGCGTTTCAGATATGATATTTTTAGATCCGTCAAGGGTTGTTTTGGGCACAAATGAAGGTTATGAAATTAAGGGAAGCGTTGTCACATTGGATTCCACAAAGCCAGGCGTTTATACCTCCAAAATAAAAGTTGCTGTAGCTGGAGTAGAAAAAATAGTAAATGTGATTATTGAAGTAAGCACAAAGAAAGCCCTGTTTGATGTGAGATTGGACATACCACCTGACCAAAGGATCACATTTATCGGCAGCGGTGGCGGTACAGTTGAACCTTTGATAACTTTAATAAACATCGGCGACTTGGAGAAGGTTGATGTTGTGTTAAGGTATGTTGTGAAAGACAGCGAAAATAATGTGGTTTCAGAGACAATGGAAACAAAGGGCGTGGAAAAACAACTGTCGTTCTCAAGGAATCTGGAACTGCCTCCCGGCTCATCAGAGGACAATTATATAGCTTACGTAGAAGCGACATATGGAGACGCTGTAGCTGTTGCAAGCCAGTTATTTAAGGTCGTCAAAGGCGAGAGACCAGTGAGGCTAGAAAATATGATATATATCGGAATGGTAATCATAATAATAGTTGTGGTGGCAGCGTTCCTTGTAAAAACGCACACAAGTGGCAGAAGGTTTGCCAGAAAAAGGAGAGGCATATGAAAATAAAACTTCCGCTTTTGTTGGCCGTCATTCTCATCGTCTCTGTCTTTGCTGTAAATGTGTTTGCAGAGGAGGCAAAGTTCGAACTTAACCAAAAGCTGAGCATAGTAAACCTGAAATCCGGCGAGAATGTAAAAAAAGTGATAAGCATCACAAGCAAATCCGCAGAGGCGCTGAAGTTGTCAATAGCTGTTGAAGGCGCTCAGGATGTTGTTAAACTGGCCGAAACCAACTTTGATTTGCAGCCGCAAGCCCAAAAACAGGTAGACATCAACTTTGTTTCTGACAAGCTTGGTGTGAACACAGGAAAGTTTGTGATATCCACAGGTTCCTTCAAAAAAGAACTCCCATTTATAGAAGAGGTGTGGTCTGTTGAAACAGAATACGCGCCAAAAATTGATATCCCTGCAGAATTCCGCGGCGCGAAATCTGGGTACGACTTGAATTTTAGGATGTCTGTCCTTTCAAGCACACCAAAAGAAAACAAGATTGGGGTGACATACAAGGTCCTAGATTTTACTAATAAAGTTTTGGCTGAGAAAAAAGAGGACCTATCCCTTCTGGATTCAACGTCTGTGCTAAGGAAGGTTGCGCTGCCTGATTTACCTGCGGGTGATTATGTGCTGGCTGCTATAATAGACAACAACAATTCAATATCAACAAGCACCAGGATTTTTTCTGTGGAAAGCAACGCAGACTTCGTCACACTAATAACAGACAACCTGCTCTATGTGTTGGTTACAATAGTCATAGTCATCGTGGTTTTGTTGTATATTAACTATGGTAAATTGGTTGATATCGAGAAAAGGCAGGGTGGGAGCCGAAGGGCAAAAGTGAAAAATATAATTAAAAATGTCACCAAGATCCAGAGGATAACAAAGGTGCAAAGGATAACCAAAGTTGTGAAGTCCCGTGAACAACCTAGGGAGTTTTTGGAGCTGTCGAAAAGAAGGCTGGAAAAGCAGCTTGCAAGCCTTGAGGCAGCTTATAAGGCCGGATATATAAAAAAGGATGGTTATATGAAAGGGAAAGAAAGGCTAGAGAAACTGATAAAGCCAATTGACAAAAAGCTTAAAAGGGGCTAAAAACATAATATAGCTATAGATAGCGTTTTGGTGTGTGAGATAATGGTGGCCAAAAAATCCAAAAGACCTAAAGCTGATATTGAAGCTTTATTAGAAAAAAAGTCTATTTTTAAGGAAGCACTAAATGACATAAAGAGCGAACTAGATCACCTCCAGACAGAGAGGAAGGCTTTTGAGTCCCAGCTACTTTCAACAAAAACCAGCTTATCCAAGACGCAGGCAGACGAGATGACGTTGAGGGACAGGTTAACATCGCTAGCAAACAAGGAGGCCCAGTTATCTGTAAAGAGGGAGAAACTAGAAGAGAAATTGGCAACGCTCAAAGAGAAAATAGACAAGGTCAAAAAGATCGAAGGCGAGCTTGAGGATGTGTAAGGGTTTTTCTTTATTTGATCATTGATGACTATCTAAAGTTGTAGGAAGATGAAATTTCTGTGTATCATAACATTTTTGTTATACTTATAACGTTTTTGTTATTGTTATCTAAAGAGATTCCTGCCACCATATTCAAGAGTCTTCTCGTGTTGTGACAAAGCGGCTGCAGAGTTGTCGTTATTTAATCCTAGAGTATAATTCTATAACATGAAAATCTCAATTAAAAGCTGTATTTCTGGTGCTGAGCAAGCCCGCGGCGTTGCTGTCATAATAGATGTGATAAATGCGAGTAGTACAATTGTGAAGCTGTTTGAAGCTGGAGTAAAAACAGTGGTGCCAGTTGGGTCCATAAAGCAGGCAAAAGAGATGAAAAAACGGACTAAAAACTCTTTGATCTGTGCAGAAATCAGACACAAAATAAGATTTGTTGGGGTAGATTTCTTAAACTCCGTAAAAGTGCCAAAAAACCTCAAAGGCAAGACAATAATAATCAAAACAAATGCTGGGACAAAAGGCTTGCTTGGCGCAAAAAAAGCTGACAGAATTCTTGTTGGATGTTTTTTAAATTCTGGAGCGGTTGTAGATTATATTAAAAAGTTAAAACCGAAACATGTCAGCCTTGTTCCAATGGGAAACAGCGGCAAAAGCCCAGCGGCAGAAGACGAGCTCTGTGCACAATATTTGAAGAAACTACTGCACGGGGAAAGGCCGGATTTTGCAGAGTTGAAAAAACAAATAATAAAAAGGAGCGTCAAAAACAGGCTAAGGCTGGTTCTAAAGCCAAAAACCACATCTGAAATCCTCAAACTAAACACATCAAAAATAGTGCCTGAATTGGTGGACGGAAGGATTGTTGTAAGATAGTATGGTGAAAAATATTGTTGTGAAGGAAACTAAAAATAAAGGCAAGGGGGTTTTTGCTTTAAAGGATTTTAAAAAAGGAGATGTTGTAGTTGACTGGTCTACTTGTTCTACTATATTATCGGAAATGAATGTAAAAAGACTTACAAAAAACAAGAAGAAGTATATTTCTTATCTTGGCAAAAGGAAATGGGTTCTTTTTCGGTCGCCTGGAAGGTATATGAACCATTCCTGTGATCCAAATACCAAAGCCATCGAAGGGAAAGATGTTGCTGTAAGACCAATAAATAAAGGTGAGGAGATCACAGTGGATTATATTTATGAGAAAGTACCAGTTGGAAAAATGAAATGTCTTTGCGAAAGCAGGAATTGTAAAGGTTACGTTATCAGTGATTTCTTTACTCTTCCTGAAAAAGTTCAAAAGCTGTACCTTCCATACACCTTAAAAACAATAAAAACAAAGCATAGAAAGCGCCAAAATGTGAAGAAAAAGGTTTAAATAATCTAAAACCTTCTTATATAGCTATACAGTATATATAAGATAATTTCTATGAGGGCCCAAGTACATGGCATGGACGGCAAGAAGACTGGGGAGATGGAATTAGGCAAAGCGTTCTCAAATAAAGTCAGAGTCGACCTTGTTCTAAGGGCATTTTTAGCTGAACAATCCGCTAGACGGCAGGCTTATGGGACCGACCCAATGGCTGGTAAAAGGACATCTGCCCACTACCATGGTGAGCGAGGCAGGAGATGGGCAATGATGAACCGTGAAATGGCCCGTGGAAAGAGAATCCACAACCAAGGCAATTTGAATTACACTGGAAGGTTCACACCGCATGCAATAAAGGGCCGGGCTGCGCACCCGCCAAAGGCAGAAAAAATTTGGGAAGTTAAGATAAATAAAAAGGAAAAAATAAAGGCTATGTTTGCTGCTTTATCTGCCACAACTGACAAATCACTTGTTTCACAAAGGGGCCATCTGGTAAACGGTTCGCCTGTGCCATATGTTTTTGAAGACAAATTGGAAGAATTAAAAAACACGAAAAAACTTGTTGATTTGTTAAGGTCTATTGGGCTTGGAAATGAGCTGGAAAGGGCTAAAGAAAAAACAGTGCGCGCTGGAAAAGGAAAGGTTAGGGGAAGGAAATACAAAAAGAAAAAGAGCCTGCTTATAGTTGTTAAGGATGACAAAGGGTTGGGAAAGGCGGCAAGAAATATGGCCGGAGTTGATGTGTCCTCAACA
>DATDTO010000019.1:0-2486 GCA_035290825.1 archaeon | reverse complement strand
GCCTGCAAGGGTTGTGTTGATAATTACTAACCCAATAATTGTATCTACCTGTAAAACAGATCCACCATTAAATCCAAACCAGCCAAACCAAAGGAAGAATGTGCCTATTGTAGCCAGAGGCAGATTGTGTCCGCACATCCTATTTGCGGTGCCATCCGTATTAAATTTTCCCATCCTTGGCCCCAGCATAATGGCTCCGGACAATGCTACCCATCCGCTTATAGAGTGAACTACCGTAGAGCCTGCAAAGTCAATAAATCCCAACCTCCCAAGCCAACCAAATTGGTTGTGGTGAAATAAATCTCCCCATGCCCAATGGCCAAAAACAGGATAAACAAGGCTTACTACAAAAATGGTGGTACAGATATGCGTTGAAAGTTTTGCCCTTTCTGCGAAGGCGCCGGATGTAATGATAGCTGCAGTGCTTGCAAATACCAGTTGGAAGAATACAAAGGCATATCCCAGAGAGGTCACGTGGGTATCAATGCCGAAAAACAAAAAATTACTTGTACCCAAATAACCTTCATAACTTGCGCCAAACATTATGCCAAAACCGAGAAGAAAATACATTATGGAGCTTACAAGAAAACCCAGTATGTTCTTTACCGCAACACTTATTGCATTTTTTGCCTGTACAGAGCCGGCCTCGAAGGCAGTAAACCCGACTTGCATGAAAAAGACCATGCACGCAGAAACAATGAGCCAGATAAAATTAAGTTTTTTCTGAAATAATTGCAAAGGCGTTTCTGCATATACAGCATAATAGGGGTAAAAGATTATTGTTAGCGCACTGAAGCATATAATAACGAAGATTTCCCTGTTATATCTGTGGCAGGTTTGTCTGCTGAGCATTTCTTACTCCTTGTAAACAAAATGAACTATAGTAGAGTGAAGATGCGATTATAGTATTCCACAAAATGTGTTGTATTTATGGTTTTAGACGATGATAGGAAATTGCTTTTCCCTTAAGAACGACAGTAAAACAAAATTGAAGAAAATTGCAAGCTTTTTTTAATTTTTTCAGCAAAATTAACGGCATAATACCAGTCTTTTAAAAAACTCCTCAATCTCGCTCCACTCGCGCTTATCCAGTCTTGCCTCTTTCCCATTTCTTATTACAGTCACATCGCCCAAGCTCTTAACAGCATCGTCAAAATACACGAGACCCCTCTTGATCTGATAACTATAATCTTCTGATACTCCATATTTTTTCTGAACAAGTGATATCAAATAATCCAACGTCATTCCAAATGTCTGCATCAAAGCATTCAAATCAAAAAAATCCTTGGCAGTCCCCCTTTGCGTTATAGCCACAACCTTCATGGCTGCAATATCCTCTGGCGATGCTAATTTAATATTACACTCCGGCTTACTCACCAGTGGCTTAAGAAGTGGATATGGATAGTTAAAAAGGCTAAACCTGACGTTAGCAACTATTGCTATCAGCGTGTTTTTCTCCGCAGCATTTGTTACGGTAGTAGCGTACCTTTGACCAATAGAGGATATAATGGGGCCGCAATAAAACTCTTCATCTGTGAACAAATCGATGTCCACTGACACCCTATGATTTAAGTATAGGGCAACAGCAGTTCCACCTGCCATATAGGTATCAGTAGGCAAAGACCACGTGTAAATATCATTTAACAGGGTGGCCACAGATGCCGGTATTGCTTCCGGAAACACTTTGTATCCTCCCTTTTCAGGTTAAAAAATAAACACCAATAATTGACGGTCTTGGGATTTAGATAAGAACTTTGCTGTACAACATAGATGATATCGTCATGCTCGAAAGTTGCCAAAACGAACTCAATTTGCCTGTCACCACCGTGTTCCAAAACTCGCTCAATAATGAGGAACTTGTCGGCTTCAATATCCAGCAAATTGACAGCCGCCCCCCAGAGACAAGGAGCTATGATGTCTTTTACCGTATCGTTAATCATGCCAAAATTATACCATATTTCATTTCCTCTTTAAAAACAATAACTTCCCAACAAAATCTATTTCGTATCTTATTTTTCTTGCAAAATTCAGGTAATTCTTTTAACCTGATAAAATAACACTTGAACATATTCTGTACTTTTAGAAAGTTTTTTTATTATGAAAAATTATGTTGTGATTCTTCCTGGCTTTCTCCTTGTAGCTTCCATGCTGGGTTGCAGCAAGGATGATACCTCATATCCCAAGGTAGGAATCGTTTATAAATCCCAGGGCATTGGGGACGAAAGTCCAAGCGACCTCCAGGCTTCTCAGAAACCCGATGTTCAACAGTTACAGGATAAACTAAGATCAATGAGCAATGACGCCCTGTTCCAATTTGCGCTGGATTGCGGAAATCAAGGCAATTGTTCAGAGGCGCTCGCTGCCTATAATAAAATATTGGAAACAGACAAAAATTATCCTGATCTTTATTATTATCAGGGTTTGTTATACCGTGACATGGGCATGATGGATGAGGCCATCTGTGCCTTTCAAACGGCTATTACCCA
>DATDTO010000018.1:0-8215 GCA_035290825.1 archaeon | reverse complement strand
GAAGAAGCATCAAGGCAACTAGACCCTTTGGTTTTTAGAGGTAGTGTTGCAACCAAAATAGACGGGTTTGGCCAAGATTATGGAGAAATCCGAAAAGGTTGTATAACAGCCAGTGAGATAGTTGCTTTGCATAATGCCTGGTTAATGGGGAAGTTGGGGCAATTCAAGCCGACAAGACGTCAAAGGAGGCTTTTCTCTTATTTATTTGAAAGGCCTGAAAAGCGCAAGCATCCTGTTACTGGCTTGGAACACTATGTAGGAAATATCTGTGATACAGTAGTCGACTATAATGATCCAGGAAAGCTCAAACCTAAGAAAGGTTTTTCAAGAGCTGCAATTATAAATCATCCAAAGGGATTTATATGTAGGGGTTTGGGGTTATGGGAAGTTGAGATAGACGGAGATTCTAGAGTTACACACACCTATATACCAGCCAGCGGCGGACCTGTTTGGGGACCGCGTATTGGAGAAGTAAAGTTGATAAGAAATGGCCTTTATCAGCCTTGCGGCTTGCCGTTTGACACGACATGGAGCAGAGAAGAGGCAGAAAGAATATGGACAGATAAAGAATATGATCCAAACTTTGCAAAACTTTCTGTTTCTGAATTTCGTTCATGTGATGAAGGTAGTGGGGTAAGATATGTTGAACGCCAATATTTTGATGATGCTGTTGGAGTTGGTGTGTTTTATCTTTCTGCTATCAAAACACCTGGAAGGGTTAGTGAAAATATTGGAAGGCTTTCTGTGAGGCGATGTGCATAATCATCAAGACATCTATATCCTAATCCTTCCTTTCTGCCACTCTTGGATGATTTTTCTGGCCATGACTTCGGTGTCTGGGACACCGCCTTTCTTGACGCGGTTGTATTTTATTGCGATCCTTTTCAAAACAGCTTCAGGCCTCCCCTGCTCCACACCATAGACTTCTTCTATTTTCCCCTTTGCAAATTTAATCAGCTCCATTGCTGCAGATTCCGGGTCACTAAGTTTTGTCTGGTCAGTTGCGGATATCAGGACATGCTTTACTTTGTTCGCCTCTTTGTAGGGCAAAACACCCGGCGTGTCCATCAGATAAATATTTTTTGTAAGCTTGATCAGCTGCATGGCCTTTGTAAAACCGCTAATAGGGGAGGATTTTGCGCTAGAGCGGCCAGCCAAAGAATTTATCACAGAACTTTTTCCGGTATTTGGATATCCAAGGACGCCGACAAGGATTTTATCAGTCCTCGCACCAACATCCTTTGCCTGCCTCAATATTTCATGCAACAGCATCGTTGTGCCCAATTTCTTGGTCGCAGAAACAAAAACAGACGGCCTCAGCCTTTTCTTTTGGCGTTCTGCTTCATCCTTGTCAATGAGGTCGCACTTGTTAATAACGTAAATTAATGGCTTGCGAAGCCTTCTTATTTTATCCTCAATTTCCTTGTTCCTTGTCTCTTCAACAAGCCTTCCATCCAACACTTGTAAGACTATATCAGACTCCTTAATCACATCATTCACGATGTCCCAATACGTCTTTTTTTTTGATTTATCTGGCATATAGGGAACCTGCTTTGCAATTGGTTCCGGTTCCTCTAACCCTCCTTAATATTTAGTCGCACAATCTATTTCAGGTCGATAACAAAGAGTTACATCTTGACTCCCATCTGTTTCATCAGCTGGCCAAGTTGGCCTCTTTTCAATCCTTTGCCGCCGCCAACCATCTTCATCATCTTTTTTATTTTCTCGTAATTCTTGATTAATTGCTTGACGTCCTCTGGTTTTGTGCCAGAGCCGCGCGCAATCCTCTGGGCCCGCGCCTGTTTTATCACATCTGGATTCTCCTTCTCTCCAGCTGTCATGGATTGTATAATGAATTTCCACTTCTTCATTTTTTCCCCTTGCACATCCAAAAGCTCCTTTGGTATCTTCGCGCTGGAAAGGCCCGGAATCATGGACGTTAAAGATGATAGCGGCCCCATTTTCTGCATTGATTGTATTTGCTCCATGAAATCTTCCAAAGTAAATTCACCTTTAGCAATCTTCTCAGCTTTTTTCTCATCAAAACCTGCCTCCTTCGCCTTCTCCAACAGGCCTTGTATATCACCATAACCGATGAGCCTGGACACGAACCTGTTTGGGTCATATTCTTCTAAGGCAGACATTTTTTCCCCAACGCCGATAAATTTAACCTTCGCGCCTGTAACAGAAGATGCGGACAGGGCGCCACCGCCTTTTGCGCTGCCGTCCAATTTGGTCACGATAATTCCAGTGATCCCAACCAGCTTCACGAACTCTTCGCCTTGCTTTCTTGCAGCCTGCCCCAAATCTGCAGGGATCACAAGTATTATTTCATCTGCCTGCACAAGCTTCCCTAAATCCCTCAGCTCATCTGCCAACTCCTTGTCCAAAGCGTTCCTTCCTGCAGTGTCAAAAATCAGGATATCTTCCTTTGAGTTTTTCAGGGCTGTTTTAGCAACATCCTCTGCTTTTTTCCCTTCTGTATAAACTTTGGCTTCCAGTTGCTCTGCGATCTGTTTCAACTGCTCCTTTGCAGCTGGACGGTGCACATCGCATGCAGCCAAACCAACAGACATGCCCCTTGTCTTAAACCATTTCGCAAGTTTTCCTGCTGTCGTTGTTTTTCCCGATCCAAACAATCCCACAAGCATTATTTTTTGTTTTTTTAGTTCCAGCTCACCCTTTTCAGCGCCTAAAAAGTATACAAGCTCATCATACAGAGTTTTGATAAAAAATTCCTTTAAGGTTAGTCCAGCCGGTGGTTTGGATTTCAAGACTTTTTCTTTCAGGTTTTTTGACAAGGTTGATACAAGGGTCACATCAACATCAGCTTGCAAAAGCGACCTTTGCAAATCTAAAACAATCCTCTCCACTGCTTCTTTATCCACAACCCCGAGACCTGCTATTTTCTTGAATGTGTCTTTCAGGCTTGAGCCAAGTTTGTCTAAGACCATAGTTGTAATTCTATGATTTTTGTTTTTAATAAGAAGGCGAACATGTATAACGTTGTTATATGAACGACGCATGAGGTTAAAAGTCTAACTATAAAATCTCACAGATGAGATACGATGGTCCCGTCCTATTGAGAGAGGGTGTTACTGGCATCTATAACCAAGTTAAACAGGATTATGTAAAAGAAGACCCTAGAATAGTTGTTGGTTTAGACACATTAGGATTTGTAGGCAGGCAGCTTGTGGTTTTAGTGGACGATGGATTTAATTTAAAATTAGACAAAAAGCTAAAGCAAATCAGAGACGCTTTCTTGGAAATTAAATATCATGGTAGAAGACCACCACCAAAAGGTTTTACTAAGGAGCTTCAGGATATAGAAAGACTATGTTCGGCTGGTAGACAAGATATGAAAGCCGCATACCATAACCAAGGTTGTGATGCTGTTTTTATAAAACCAAATTATGCTGTTGATTTGTTTTTATTTAATCTTGTTGGTTCTGGACCAAGAGATCCTAGGAAGGTATTGAAAACACTTTTAAGACATGAACTTACCCATCGAGATTTTGCAGAAATCACCCCGTATAGGAAAATGTTAGACCTACTACTTGATTATTGCTCTAGTCTCTACTCATTAGATCCAGAGGACAGGCCTAAAAATAATATCGTAACTTCTCCGGGTGATGATTTTCTTGGTATACATAGAGAGGAATTGCAGACTGATATTGTAAGGACTAGGGAGTCTTTGGAGGGATCCACAAAACCAGGTGAAAAACAAGTCTTACGAACAAGTTTGGAAATGTTGGAATTCGCTGATAAAATAAAGAACCTCTATATAGACCACCTGGACGAAGCATTAGCGTCTGCGGTTGGCAGGCTTTCGGACACTTTGACAGAACCTCCTGAAAACCCTAGAGTTTTTTATTTACTCTTAAGACACTTTGAAACAATGATAGATTCTAATGGTATTAGACTGTCCATAACCAAAGCTAGGGAGTGCGCAGAGGAGTCATGGGTTGAAAATAGGAACGTAGCTGGCGTCTTGGGTATAAAATCAGAATAGTTAATTCTCCACAACTTCAAAACTAGCTTCGCCGCCAACAGCGACTTTTTTGGCAACTGAGTCTGCGGCTGCGGCCAACTTAAGCTTCAGCTCCTTTGGGTTTGTGCTTTTTGAAATGAGCAAGTAATTTGGCGCAGAAATATATTTTACTTCTATGTCTTTTGGCAGGGCAAGCAACGCCTTCTTGATTGTGTCGACACCATCTGGTTTGTATGAGACAAGTTTCAGGTTAGCCCTCATTTCATGGACCTTTTCAGTGTAATTCTTTTTTGCAACATCAATTATAGCGTCTTCCCATGCTTTTGGTATGCCCTTCTTCTTTAGTAGCTCCGGATTTTTCACAGCGAAGTCAAACATCTTCGAAGCTGTCCCAAACTCCTCAGTTATTATGTAGCCGATTTCTTTTTCTGCCTGGTCAACAGTCTTGTTCAAGGCCTTCGCTGCCTGTTCTAGGAATTTTTCGCCCTTGACCTCCCTTTTAAACTCATTCATTTTTCGCTGGCCTTCTGCTCTATCCACTCTTTTCACAGAAAGCGAGATTGTGTTCCTAACCCTGTCAACATCCATGACCCTACAAACAACATACTGGCCTTCCTTCAAGAATTCCTTGATATTGATGACCCACCTTTTAGCGACCTCGCTTGCGTGGATATAGCCAAACCTTTTGTACTCTATCATCTCAGCAGTTGCAGAGTGCGGATCAATCTTTGTTATCTTGCAAATGACCAATTCCCACCTATTTGGATAGCCTTCTTTTATCATATTATCAACTAGTTCTTGTAATTCCTCTTTAACACAGAGGCTTAAAAACTAAACTTTACCCAAAGAATCAGCCAGCAGTTCTGCCTTTCCGCCTTTTAATGCCAACAATGGCTCATTGCAAACTAAACAAACCACTTTGGAGGCTGCCTTTTGGAAAACCACCTGCTCGTTCTTGCATTTCTTGCACTTCACTTTTATGAAATCTCCGGTCATATCAAAATACTGGTGCGGTTTGCACCTCGCTTTTTAACTTGAATTCAACTGGTACGGCCCTTGCATACGGCTCGCCGAACTTCGTCTTGTAAACATTGGCCAATTCTTCTGCGCGCGCTTTTGTGAGCGGACCTGTTGGATAACCCAACCTGCCTGGCAACTGGACAACCCTGCCGCCATTTTCAGGGTCGCTTGGATCAACCCTAACAACAACATATTGTTCAGCCATATCTTACTCTAGTTCGAATTTCTTTGCCCTAAAACCTTTTCTCATGTGCTGTTTCTTGCACTCTTTGCATATGTAGCTTAAGTTAAGCTTCTTTGTCTGTTTCCCTTCACCTTTCGGCTTCGGCCTTGGGAAGCCGCCATAACCTTTCATTATTCTTTTGAACCTTCTTTGTGATTGCGATTCGGGGCGCGCACTGCTTCTGGCACGCTTCTTGACCAACTTGACTGTATGCTCTGTGTGCTTCCTGCACTTTGGGCAATATGTCCTAACTATTTTTGGCGCTCTCATAAAAACCATTTATCTATGAAATAAGAGTCTGTAGCTTTAAATATGTTAATTCTGTCATCTCATCTCGATTTTCTCGGCTATGCCCTTATTAACCAACAGCTCTGCGTTCTGTTTTGGCATGGTGGCTACATCGCCTGCTTTGTAAGGCCCATAATTCTTCATGTCAATGCCAACAAACTCCTCAAAATCCTGCTTGAACGCGACCAGATCCTCCTTTGTTTGGATCACACTTTCAACACTTTCCCTGAAACTTTTTATCAAATCTAGAAGCTTGTTGAAGAACTCCTGCTCATCAACAGTGAGGTTGTCTGATTTCACACCAGAGCGCGCTGAATACAAAGCGAGGTTGACTATTTTCTTCTCGCGCACATCAACAATGTCTTGCATCCTTCTTTTTGCCGACTCCAATCTCCAATCATCCTTGTCCACAGTTGATTTTTTTGTGAGGTAGGCTTTCGCCTGCGTGAAAAAGTCTTCTGGTATTTTGGTCAGGTTGGGCGACGCCTTCTCCTCATCAATTATTTTCCTGATGGACTCGTAGGTTAGCATAAACAATCTAATGTTTGTTAAGAATAAAGATTTAAGAAGTTGTTAACTATCCTTGTTTGGCGATATATTCAACCCAATGAAAGCTTTGTAACCCAATTCCAATGTGTCAAGGCCTCTAGATATTGTTGCGAAAGCTATTGGACGGTGACCAGAATAATCAACACTAATCTCAATTCTCCCATATCTTCCCATACTTCCTTCAAACAGAGGGCGCGCCCTGCCAGGATTATACACAGTTACAACAAGTTCCTCATTACCAAGCTTCACAATCTCATGCCCAGGAAGCTTCTGTTTCTGCCTCTCTGAAAGCTTTGTATATGCTGTTTCAAGAGGGTCATCATCAGCAAGGCATGTTGCGCCATCCAAAAATCTTGTTTCCTCGCCACCAAAATTTGGTTCCTCATCCAGCAATTCATGATACAACAAAAACATTTTTTGTAAGCGGTTAACAGAATCTCGTATATTTTTCAAGTCCATAAAGGGCACGCCATCCAAACAACCATCCACCCTAATTTCTAATTTTCCATCAGCTCCGATAAAGTACCTTCCAGAATCTTCACCAATTACAGAAATATGGTCAAGATAAAGCTCGCGGTTTGGTGACTCTTGGCTTCCTGTGGCTAAGTATGGTGGATCATCATCGCCCGGATAGAAAACCATTCTTTCTCCCATCAAACCATCAAATATCGCCATAAGCCTTCTGGTTCCGTGTTTTTTGGCCATCGTTTTTCTGAAGTCGTCTTCTGTGTATTCTGTTGGATCTTCTACCATCTCAGCATAACTTGCTCCATCTAAATCAGAGCCTTCTGGACCTTCAGCACCATCAAAAATCAGTACATCAGCGAAACCTGAATCTTCTGCCCCATCTATAGCCGCTTCTAAGCTTCCTGGATCTATTGGGTCATGGCCATCATCAGGCATTTGCTCTTCTAAAAGTAAACCCTCGGGATCACAGTATCTATCACCTAAATCATCCATATCAGCCCCAGGTTCTGGACTTTTAATAAATTCGTCTGCCTGAACCAATGTCAAGTCTACTTCTGTCTGTGCAGCTGGATTTACAGCACCTTCCCCAATGACAGGTGGAATGTGAGGTTCTACAACTGTATCAGCAGGGTTTTTTAAACCACTTACCTGTGGCTGAAAATACGATGTATCGTCAACCACGCCCGGAAAATCGCTTATAAAACCAGGGTCACCTACTCGTCTCGACAAGTCAAGAGGTGATATATCTTCACCGGCTGGCAACCCACCCTCTGCTAATAGTTTATCTATTTCCTTTTGAGGGAGTTGTTTGTTTCCTGGACCATCTATTTCTGTCATATTCAGTTTCAGTTTTGGGAATAAGTTTTAAATAGGCAATTACCAGCCAGGTTCATCCTTTCTATACGGTCTTTTCTTTATCTGCTCAGGGGCCTGTTTTTTGTAGCCAACAAAGGCTTTCTTGGGTTTCTCTTTTTTCTGCGCGCCCAGAATTTTGAATGGATAATTGACTGGATTTTTCAGCAATATTTTGGCCGCGCCGCAGACGTTGTCAGGTTTGCATACCCCAAGGCCCTCATACCAATTGCTTGCTTTCTCTTCAAATGGGCAGTTTGGCGGCAATATCGCCTTGCTTTTGTTTAGGTGGTATTTTATCTGGCCACGCACATAGCTTTCAGGCAGCGGCGGCTTGTTTTTCTGGTTCCACCCAACGATAAAGCTTTCTATCTCCTCTGGCTTCCACTTCACAGAACCCAAAAAGTTCAGCAAAATAAACAGTGACCTTTTCCTGCCCTCTGCAAGACCCTCTGATATTATTTTGATGCATGGTGGAAATAGCTCCTGTCCAATGCGGCCTTTGAACTCAATCTCTTTGAACGGTTTCTTGACCTCAGTAGATTTGTTCCTGCTCTGGAAATCCAACGCTTCTGTGACCAAGAGTTCGGCCTCATTTTCTTCAAAACCGCCTAGAAATTTTATATCGGGCTTAACAAATTCCGGCGCTGCTTGCTCGCGACTGAAACCTTCTATATCTTCTAGTTTTATTGGCAAGGATACAAAAAAGGTTTTTCTGTTCAAGGAGTATGGTGCCCTGAACAAATGGCGTGGTGAAATCAATATCGGGTCGATCTCAGTCACTTGGAACGGGTCGATGCCGTCTTTTGTCACAAGCTTGCTCA
>DATDTO010000017.1:0-6860 GCA_035290825.1 archaeon | reverse complement strand
CCGAAAAAATGGGGGAAAGTTTACTTGTTTGTTTTTGAAAGGCTACTTTGAACAGCTCGAATACCTTTATATATCTAACTCTGGTTACTTTTATATTATATGGCTAAAATTACTGTAGCGCTATTCATATTTACTGCTTTTCTTAGCTTGTCTATTTTTGTAAATGCCCAAGTTGTTGATGATAGCTTGGTTATAGACTCGAATATAGGGGAATATAAATACATAAAACCTCAAGGCTCGCCATACTTTTCAGACGAACAGAGGATCATGTTTGAAAGGGTTGGCTTTGCTGGATATAATCTGAGTAAACCCGCAGCAGCTGTTATTGTTATAGAGGCCAAAAAGATTGCTTATCCAGAGTTTTTTATAGAGAAGCTGAAAAATCAGGTTAACTCTCCGCATAAACTTACAACTTACACATACAAGGGCAGCAATCTATATGGTTTGTATGAGAGTTTAAGGTTGTGGCAGAGTGGAAAATATTTAATCATGATGATGGGACCCGGAATAGAGAATCTTGAAAAACAAGCAGATAAACTCCCAGAGCAAATTTTAGACGCCTATCTTGAAAAATACCCTGTTGATTATTTTAACTGCCCGAAACTGGTCTATACACAGGAAATGCCACCGGACGGCTACCATTATGTTCCTGATTATGATGAAAACGGGTGCGAAAGCGGCAGGCATGTGGAGCCGATTTCACAAACTACACCAATAATTCAGCCAACTCCACAACCAATTGCGACAGCAATACCAGAACCAATAACAACATATGTACCAGTTCCTGTATCCTCTATTGTTCCTATATCAGAAGGGGTAGCCAAGAGAGAGATAAAAAGAAACAACTGTATTGACTCTGACAATGGGGAAGATGTATACATAAAAGGAAAAGTGAGTGGATATCAAGATGAGTCGTACACCAACTATTGGACAAGAATAGATTCATGTAATACCCAGTTAAGTGAAAATGGCTTTACAGGAGACAGTTATCGGGGAGAAGGTGTTATGGAGTATTTTTGTACAGGAGATGGAGTAATAGTTGCTTCGTATATTAAATGTTCTGAAGGTTATGTTTGCCAAGACGGATCTTGTACAGGAATAGATGAGACAGGGTTAAGGTGTGCGGATCCTGATCAAGGAGATTATTTTACAAGAGGCATGACTTGCGGTTATCCTAGATACCCGGCAGTAGGACCAATGAACTGTGTTGTTGATAAGTGTGAAGGCAATAAGATAATAGAATATGGATTAGTTGGTTCTGATTGTGTAGTTGGCAGTAACCCTTCTACTTGTCCAAACGGCTGCAGTGATGGTGCATGCATTTCTGTGAATACACAAGAGACGTCAACAAAAGAAACCAGCACAGGAATTACTGGAAAGGTTGTTGATAAAACTGTTGGAGAAGAGAACATAGAAAGGGCTGCAAGCGCTGCGCTAAAACTAGAGGGTGTAAGAATAACACTTTCCGAGGCTCAGCGCCTTACTGATAGCATAGCTGTTTATTATAGAAATACAGGAGAAGCAGAGAAGTCCACTAGATGGTCTGAAATATCCTCAATGTTTGAGGCAGCAGTTGGAATGGCTGATAACATTATCCAATACCTTAAATCGACTAGGGATACAGAAGGTGCGAGAACCAAGCTGGCAGACCTGAGGATACACATCAAAGACATCTCAGAGAAAATCTTATCAGATTAAACTCGACTTTTGAAAAGGTTTAAAAGTAGCAGTAGAGAATAGTATACTATGTACAAATTAGGCTTGGTTCTGCTTTTGGTCTCTTTGGTGTTAATAAGTGGTTGTACAACGCAGGAAAAAGCTTCTACAAGCCCTGAGCCCGGGATTAAAAAAACAAAGTTTACAGATCCGGCAGGCAGGTTTAGTTTAGATGTCCCTGAGGGTTGGGAAAAACAGAATGTCAGCATCTTTGATGCTAGCTTTGGGTTTCTAGATGAGAATAAAGGGAAGATGAGGTTGATTGGTGTCAACATAAAGGAGAATTTTGACAACATAACAACAGAACACGCGTTGGTTGGCACGAAGGCTGCGCTTGGGTCTTCTGGAACACTCACAGAAATAGGGAGAGGCAATGTGACATTAAACAATGGTAAAGACAGTGCCATGTTCATGGAATTCTCTGCAACATTTTCTGGGATAGACGTAAAAGGTAAACTTGTTATAATTGCGAAGGCTAATGTTGCCTCTGTGATGTTTTTATCCAATTCAGAGGAATATGGTAAATATCTAAAAGAAGCTGACGTGAGCTTGAATTCATTCACAATTGGATCTGTATGAAAGGTGTTTATTTGGTTTTGGTTGTATTTGTGGCTGCTGTATTCTTATCATCAACTTTGGTTAGCGCAGGGGAATTGCACAAAAACCTGAAAAAGGACTTGGAGAAGAGGAAGTCCACAGAAGAGGTGCCTGTTATAATAAAATACAAGACCAACCCAACAACTAAAGATGTTGACTCTGTTAAAACTGTTGGCAAACTGAAGAGGCAGCATAAGGTTGTCAATGCGATTTCTGGCAGGATAAGGGCAGATTTACTGGAGAACCTTGCAAAGGATTCCAATATAGAGAGGATAGAGCCAGATTACAAAACAAAGGTTGTCCTAGACTCTAGCACAAAACAAATTGGTTCAGATAAAGTTTGGGCAAATTCCACAGGCAAAGGGGTTAATATTGCGATTTTGGACTCTGGTATTTCTACTGCTCATCCAGCCTTAACTAATATTGTCAAGAGTGTGGATTTCACAGGTGAAGGCACAGGCGATTTGCTTGGCCATGGGACACATGTTGCTGGAATAGTAGGGTCGCAGGATAGCAAGTTTAGGGGTGTTGCTTCAGGAGCGAGTTTATTTGATGTGAAGGTCTTGAATGGGGAGGGTTTTGGAGAGGCTTCTGATTTGATAGATGGGCTTGACTGGGCGTTGAGCAATGGGGCTGATATTGCTAGTTTAAGTCTGGGTGCAGAGATAGATGGGTGTGATGGCACTGATATATTGTCAGAGAGTGTGGATAGTGTTGTTAGCAAAGGCTTGATTGTTGTTGTGGCTGCAGGAAATTCTGGACCGAATTCCAGCACAATTAGTTCTCCTGGGTGTTCTAAATTAGGATTAACTGTTGGAGCAGTGGACGATGGGAATAAGGTTGCTGATTTCAGCAGTAGAGGTCCGACAGCAGATGGACGGGTTAAGCCAGATATTGTTGCTCCTGGTGTTGGGATTACATCTACATCAAAAGACGGTGGTTTTGTTTCCTTGAGCGGGACAAGCATGGCAACCCCTCATGTGTCTGGTTTGGTTGCCTTACTGTTGCAGGTTAATTCCTCACTAAAACCAGAGGATGTCAAGAATATACTAAAAGCAACTTCAGCAAACTTGGGTCTGGATCAAAATATACAAGGCTCTGGGAGGGTCGATGCTTACAAGGCTTACTCGGCTGTTTTACCAAAGCCAGCTGCACCAGCCCCAACAACTTCACCAAACCCAGAACAGAACCAATCACTGGAAGGCAACCAGACCGAGCTGCCTGAGGAACCAGACAGAACAAACACAACAGACCCCGGTGTTTTGCCAGACAAATTCAACTACGGCTTCAAAAGGTTTTCAGAATTTTTGGACACATTTTTCACAGCGGACAATTTGACAAAGGCGCAGAAACACACAATATATGCTGAGCTAAGGGTGGCAGAGGCGCATGCGATTGTTAGGGGCCGAGCTAGTTTGAGTGTAAACTTTGATTACAATGGAGTTATCCAAAAACTAATAGATGAATATCAGGAAGGGGTTAGGAGGACTGAACAGATTGCAAAGGAAGCAAGAAAAAGGGGCGATACGAGGTTGGATGAGTTCTTGGTGAAGAGGGTAAACAAGCAGAGGGAAAGCCTTGAAGAGATTGCTAAAAAAGAAATTGTTGTGAAAGAGAAGATCCAGAAAGCAAACACAGAAAACAAGGAAAGGGAGAAAGATATCTTGAATAAATTAGCTGAGGCGAAACCAGAAAGGGCTGCCAAGATCGTTGAGAAAATAATAGAAGAAAGGAAAGAATTGTCTAAAGAATACAAGGAGATAAAAGAGAAAACAGAGAAAAAACTAGTTGAGAGAAAGGAAAAGATTTCTGAGAATTCTAAAGAATCACAAAAACCGATAGACACAGAGTCTGATATAAAAGATGAGAAGCAGAAAAAAGACTCTGATACAGATAGACAAAAAGGTAGTCCTGTTGCTGGCAAAATAAAGGAAGTGGAGAACAAGGTTTCCCAGGAGCCTTCAAAGTCTATAGACACATCAGTAAAAAATGTTGTTTCGGGTAGAGGGCTAGGGAAAAGTTAATATTTCCTAAACTCCGCATCCATACTTTGTCAGGAAATTTTGGATTCTACCCAATTAACAAATCTCTCTGCCCTTTTCACTAGCATTGCACACTCGTCCCTTTTAAGCGGCCTTTTTACATCATATCCAGTGACGCTCCTCGAATCCAATTCTTCTGACAATATAGAGAGTTTTGACGAGTCGCCAATTTTTGAGGCCACTTCCTTGTGAAGCAATACAGCTTCCCTATGGTCTGCGCTTGCCCTCTTTTCCAAGACAAAAACTGTTAGCGCATCGTTTGCGTTTATTGTAGCCTGTATAGAATTGAATGCGGCCTCGTCTGGAAATTTATCCAAGGTTTGTTTAGCTATTTCTAAAAATCTTTTGCTTTTTTGAATGAAGCTCTGAGCGCTATCTTTTGAGTAATCTCTTGACATCACGTCACCTCTTCTATGTTTCCAAAAACAACTATTCCATTTGATATCTCTATTATATATTTGTCTCCTTTATTATATCTTTCTTTGAAAACTTTTGTGCTGAAAATGTGTGTGGAGAAGATAATGGAGTATTTCTCTAGATAGTCTGCCTTAAGTTGCTCCAAATTCCTTATAGACTTTGTGTTATCTGATATGATAGCTATATCAATGTCGCTTGTGGGCTTCATATCTTTTTTTGCCGCAGAACCGAAGACAATCCCCACCTTAACGCCTTTTAACTTTTTACAGAATTGTTTGGCTTTTTCTATAAAAACCACATACTCTTTTTTAAAAAGTGGTTCCAAAAGCTCTTGGACAACCAGACTGTCTTTATTTATTTTATAGACTATAGTGTTACCCTTTTTGAATCCCTTTAGGATATTGCTACCCACTAACTGTTTTATTTGCCTATGTATAGTCGCCTTTGGGGCTTTAAGCTCTCTTGATATTTCGGACTCTGAAAATATCCAGTCCTGCCTTGTTATTAGCAGGCGGAGTATGTTAACCTTTTGGCCAGAGTTTAAAATGTGGTTTAGCATGTAAATATCTTGATTTATGTCTTTATAAACGTTTCAAATATGGTACAGCTGTTTCAAATATGAAACGATATTCGGCTACTGCTAATCTATGCTAGTTTTTCTAAACTCCGCATCCACAACCACATGATAAACATTCGGCGCGTAATCTTTCACAATTTTCTTTTCTAGAACTTTTTCTAGTTTGAAACCATTTTCTTCTGCATATTTTTTCAATATTTTAATTGGTTTTCCCCACAATTCTTGTTTTGAAAAAATGTTATGGTAGTGGATCACTCCGTGATTTTTTAGAAAACTGAAGGCTGTTGGCAGGAATTTGTCTGTTCCTGGGAAATAGCCCATTATTATTCTATCCGCTATTCCTTGATAAATTGGTTTTCTTTTTCCCGCGGGTTTTTCTTTTCCTAAAAGAAAAAGGCGCCTATCTGCGCGGTCTGGTAAATTCACTTTTCTACAATCGCCATACACTGGCTCTATATTTTTTATTTTGTTCAACTCTATACTTTCCTTCAAATACCCAAAAGCTGTTTTATTTTTCTCTATGGAATAAATCTTTTTCGCTTTAGTAAACTTTGCAATGTTAAGGGAGAAATACCCAATACCTGCAAACATGTCAACAATAGTTTCCCCTGGCCAGATTTTGGTTATGAGCCTTTTGCGCTCAGAAAGGTTTCCTTTTGAAAACATTATTTTTGAGACATCGAGTTTGTATAGAATTCCGTTTTCTTTGTGTATGGTTACTGTAGATTCGCCTAGAAGTTTTTTCACAGCAGGCTTTCTAAACTCCCCAGAAACCCGCTTTATCTCGCAGACAGTTTTCACATAAGGCAATATTTTTATTGTGGTTGCCGCTATCTGTTTTTTCTGCTGGAGAGAATTTACTTTTGGCAGCTTAAACAACAAAACATCGCCGATAATCTGGTAGCTAGAAGGCAAAATATTTTCAGGCAGATTAGTTAGTTTTGAAAGCGTTGACTTGAAACCCATAAAACTAGCCAAAAACAATTTTACCTAATTGTTCTAATACATGTCTTTCTGGCCTTCTTGTTGAGGCTCTGCAGACTTCATGTATTCCAGCCAATCTATCCTCTGGAACAGCTGGGTATTGTGCTATTACTCTTCTATCTCTTGTTGGTCTTCTTATGGTTGCAAAATAGCTTACGTTGAATTCGCCTGCTGGCTCATCTGCTACAATATAAACATCTACTTCTTGCGGCATATCTACTTTCTCTCCTCTTTTTTTCCTTCAGCTTTCTTGGATTCTGCTGGTTTGACTTCTGGTAATTTTGTTTCCACAGGCTTGGTCTCTGCTGGTTTTTGTTCGCCTGTTTTTACTGTGTCAGTTTTTGGGGCTTCTCCAAGCTTCTCTTCTTTGTGCTTGTGATCCTCGCCTGGTTTGTGATCATGATTGTGTTCTACACCGGCTGGTTTTGCGGGCTCAGCTTTTGGCTTGTCCAGTACAATCTTCTTGACAATCTTGCCTTTCCTTCTCAGAATCTTGGCTGCCATCCCCTTCTTCTCCTCTAGAACAA
>DATDTO010000016.1:0-3375 GCA_035290825.1 archaeon | reverse complement strand
CCTTGGCTTTCACCTCGTCCAGAAAAATCAAACCGATAAACTAAAAATCCGCTTTCACCAAGCCTTTCTGCCAGCTGGTCAAACATCCCATATTCAGATTTATCGACGCCGAAACCATGGACAAGAATTACAGTGGAGTATTTTTCTTTTTTGGCCAGTGGAAAAGTTTGTATACCAACAAGTTTTTCGTTATTCCCATTAATAAGCGAGACTTTTGTCTCCTTCATAAATGTTAGACCTCCCTTTTTCTTGCGAACAGTAAAACTATCATGATTATAACCACTATGATTGGCACCAGGACTATTATAATCAAGTCCATCACATTGCCTGTTTTTGGCGCAGTTGGTATTTGGCCTGTTGTCTGGGTTGGCTGGGTACCCTGCCTGCCACGAGCCTCATCTATCTTGGTTTTTATCTTGTTGTATTGCTCCACATCAAAGCCATTGTCCTTCAGGTCTATCAAATACTTGTTTACCAAATCATCAACCTCGGCCCTGGTTTTGTCATCAACTGTTTGCCTTATTGAATCCCAGGACCTCTTGATGTCGTCGCCTGCCTCGTACAAGGATAAGAAGGCTGTCAAAACTTTTTCAACATCTGCCTTGACAACAAAGTCAATTGTATAGCTTCTGGTATTTGGATCAGCTATTGTGACATTGAACTTGTATTGTTTCCTTTCACCTTTTTTGATGAAATCAGTAACATCTTTTACGTCAGCTGTCAGGCCATTTGGCGTGTCAAGGGATATTTCGAATGCTGAATCTTCCTTGTTGTTTTCCACAAAAACAGTATACTCTAGAGGTTTTGTGTCGTAAACAGAGATGAATCGGGGAGAAACTGTGAAGGACCATGTACCTGCTTTGCTTGGTGAAAAACCAACACCACCAGAAGATATTTTTGCTGAAGCAGTTTTTTTGCAGAATGGGAGATCGCAATATTTCCTGTTCAAGACCGCGCGCACGGTGAGGTTAAGGTAATATTGGCCGCTGCCAGGGGTTTTAACCTTGAACTCAAGTGGTTTGTTTTCGTTCCTTTTCAGCCTGAAGTAGAGGTTATCTGTGTTTATCTGCGCATCTGTGCTGATATTGATATCCAATTCCATGTCAGTTGAGGGCCAGATGTTCAAATAAACTGTCTCTTCCTGCCCAGGCTGTGCCATAATCTGGAGCGGGTACATGTCAAACCAAAATAAGTCAGCCAGCCCATTCACAACTTCGCACGGGTTTTTCTCTGTGTCTGGATCTGCCTTGTCAACATCCTTTACCTTGGAAACACAGATGCCGCCTTTAAATTCATAGTCACGCAGCTTGTTGCTTGAGATTGTGATATTGTAAAAGGCGTTGTCGCCCTCTTTCCTGTTCTCTGAAGAAAAGCATATTGGGATTTTTACTGCATTCTCCTTGTTTGCACGGGTTTGTATGAAATTGATGTTTGTCTCGAACCCAGAGTTGATTTTTAGAGTGTAGTTGTCATCCTCTAAGAAACCTAGATCTGATGGTAGTGTTGTATACAAGCACTCTGTTGAATTTGGGGCCATTGTGAAATAGAAGTTTGATTCCAGATAGGCATTGGCACTGACAAAACTGGCCAAAATTGAAAATGCAAAAACCAAAAACAAAACTTTGCCTTTCATAAGCCTCCACAAGTTGCCGTGTAATTCAGCAGCTCAAACTCTGATTTTATATTTCCAATTTGCAAATCACCAAAATCGTTTGAAGCGCAGGATATTGTCAGGTTTAATTCGCTGTTTTGTTGGAAAATTTTGTCAGCGGTGCTTTTTATCAACAAGTGTTTATCAGTTGGGTTGTATTTTTTGAACCCAACATCCCTACCATCCTCATTCTTTATCACCCAAGAAAAGTCTGTGGAGGTGGAATTACAATTGCAAGAAGCGGGTTCTATTGAATTGCCTACCCATGTAGAGGATTGGCAGTCGCAAAAAGGACGGGACTGGTTATTAAAATTAAACCACAAACCGTCGCCTTTGGAACAGCCAAATGATTCGAAGTTAGTGTACCAGATTTCAACATTTTCTTGTCCACATACAGAACCAGTATAACCGCCGGATTTGTCACCATTGGCCCAAACCAAGTTAGGCAGCTCTTGTTTCACAGAGGAACGCACTTCTTGTAGTGACTCCTCTATTTTTCTGTCTCTCTCATCTTCCAATTTCTCCATTTTTTCTTTTATGTCATGTTTCATATATTCCTTATATGCTATGCTAGTCAAACTCAGAACGTCTGACACCACTGTCCACCAACTGGCCTGCGGACAACAGTAAAGGGACGAATAAGGAATTGTACAACATGTTATTGTTTTAAATTGAATTCCCCTAGCCATTAACAACACTGTATTTAATATGTTTGTATATTCACTCAATTTATTGATGTCCTTTCCCATTTCCTTGGCCTTCCTCTTCATGTCAGCAATCTCTGAAAAATCAACGTTGATATCAGTGCCTTTCACATTTACAGATGTTATTGCTGTAAGCTCATGGCCGCCTATTACTCTTCCACTTTCATCGCTTTTAGTAAAGGTTATTGGAAACACAACAGCCAACGTTTTCTTCTCCTCAAATGCTTGGTCTGCTTCTATTGGTGGCAGGATAGCTGTACAACTGTACTTAGAGGAGTTTGTCACCAATTGTTTTATTGTGGAATTGGCATCAACAACTGAAAGGACTTCACCATCTTCATGTGTGCATGTGCTTCCAGAAAATAGGTAGGATTTCCCTGCAAAATCAAAATATGGCTGGTTGAGTATGTAGGCCAGTGGTGTGTTGTTTATTTGAAGTTTTATATTCAACACGTCAAAAAAGCCACATCCTTCCACAGAATTAAAAGCGTTTGTTTTTGGCGGTATGAAACATTCCAAATCTTTCTTGTCAATATTTACTATCTCAAGACTTATGTCAGTTTTTGGGACGCAGCCTGATGGTGTTGCCGCTAGGCCTTCAGGGCATGCACAGTCTTGCCAGCAAGTGTTGTGAGTTTCACCTATATCACATTTTGCATTGCCGCATGTCTCAGGTGTGTTGAAAAATGTCAGTGGATTATATATTATATTGTCCCTTGGAAAAACAAAACTGTAGCCTTTTTTGGGAACAAATTTAGTTTCAAGGCGTTTCTCGGTTATGTTTATTTTTTCTTTCCTGAATAAACCTGAGGATTTCTTCGCGTCCAAAACAAAGAATTGCCTGCCGCCGAAATCAACAGAGCTTATGCTACCAGACGGTATTGACCCAAAGTTTTCTATCACACTTTTTATTTGGTCAGAAACATTATGCTTCAAAGACAATTCAACTTTGTCTATATCAGCTGATTTTAGTGTGCCGTTTTCTATTGCATCCCAGCTGCCTATCCAGGAACTGTTTGC
>DATDTO010000015.1:0-17077 GCA_035290825.1 archaeon | reverse complement strand
AATGCCTGCCTCCTTCTTTTATGGGCATGAATTCTTCGTGATCCAAGTCGAGCTCATCCAAAACACGCGCAACTTCCCCATAATTTCTGTTATGCACAATTAGGTCGCTCTTGTTTCCTATCCTCTCTCTTAATTCCCTGGTAACTTCCTGATCCGCATCTATAAACTCTCCATCCAGCCACGAAAACACTTCCTGCCCATCAACTGCATCTCTTATCAAATATCTATCCTGTCCAGTGCTACCTGATGCCAATTCGCATTCAACCACATATACTCCCCTATGCTTCGCCTCTCTCAGGGAAAATCCATAAGCTCCTATCAATGCTGTTGGCGTGTCTTCATGATGATTTACAGTGTAAATGTTTACCTTCCCTATGATGGGGTTTCTGTTTGTCTCACCTGTCATAAAAATTCCTCACTTTCTGATCTGCTTGTGAATGAATTGTTGAACTCTCTAATTCCAGATATATTCGCCTACTCTCCGCTCACATCGACTGTTTCTGTTTTATCTATAATCCCATCTGCGCCCCAATCATCTTCCTCTATCTTCTTTTCATCTTCATATCTGTATGTTGTTATATTTTTTCGCTCAGCAACTCCATCCACATCCCAGTCAAATTCTTCATATAGTTTTGTTACTCTTCCTTCTCCATCATATTCATATGACCAACCATGCTTGCCATTCCTGTTAATGATATGCCCTCCAATGTCTCTTCCATCGCTGTCATATCTAGTATTGCATGCTAATTGTGATGTAAAATTCCAGTCGCCATGCACATCAACTTCCAGATATTCATTTTTCTCGACCATCCTGCCGCTCTCATCATATCTGTAAACATATGTTTCTTTTGTATCAGTTCTCTTGTCTCCATTAGTATCAGATGCGCAAACTTCTTTTACAGGCCTGCCAGATTCCATGTAAATATCCAATCTTGAGAAATATGTCCAATCAGTTGCATCCGTTTCAGATGGATTAAGGTCAACAATCTTTTTGTTTGGCTCGTCAACCAGTATTTTATACTTTTTGATGCCCATGGTTTTCAGATGCTCTTCAATATCATATCCAGCTGCAATATGCTGGGGTTTCAAGCCGCTGTATATTTCAATATATTTTGGTTTGTCTTCTGTTTCAACCGCCTCCTGGCTTGCTTTCAGTTGGTCGTTTGTTCTATCTCCTTCCTGATTCTTTTTGTCCAAATCATTATAATCAACTTCTATTCCTGCATTTGCTTCTGGTGCAACATCTGAATATGTCTGCTTTACGCCTTTTTGCTCTTCTGTGCTGATGATTGCTCTTATTCTGACATCTGAATATGTCTGTTTCTCACTTTTCTGCTCTTCTGTGCAACCTGGACAGATTCCCATAAATAATGTAAGAGCCGGCGCGACAAACTTTTCCAATCTCATATCAATCACCTATCAAAAAAATTCCTCACTTTTTGTTCAGCCAATTTGTTATTAAAAGGAAACCCGTCCGGATCAGTCAGATTGTGATAAACATGCCAGAAAAAGATTCCATCACATTGGTTGAAAAAATTGTCAAAAACTGTCTGGTAATAATCTGCCTGCTCCTGCTCATCATAGGCTCCACTTGACCACCATGGAGTATCTCCTGCTCCTGCCCTGCTCTGGCACCCGACTTCCAGAATATATAATTTTTTCCCAAGCTGGCCTGCAAAATCCTTTGCCTCCTGAGCCCTTGCTGCAAATTCAGGTTTTGGAAAATACACACCAATTCCCACACCGTCAAGGTCATCCCAGAAAGGAACATTTTTATAAGTATTCCAGTGGGCAGAATACAAAATTTTTCCAGATGGATACACTTGCCTTACAGCTGATATAACCTGCCTCCACTCTGGCCTGTGAGTTGTTCCATCTAGTTCTGTCCCAATAACCAAACAGTCTACCTGATTTCTTTCAGCAAGCTCTGCATAATGTGTTATAAAATCTGTGTAGCTCTGGAACCACTGATCCCAGTCTGCATCCAAAGAATGTCTTATGTCTCCTCTATAGCCGCCGTTCCATAAATCAACATGTGGTTTTAGGGTAGTTCTAAAGCCAAACTTGTATCTTGCTTTCTTAAGGACATGCTCCAAACCAGAATCAAAAGGGGTTTTAAAACTTCCTCTCTCTATATCAAGCGAATTTTGATCATTCTGGTACCAAGTTGCCAAAACAGAAACAGATTCCACACCAAGATCATAAAGATACTGTAATGTATCATCGGTGTGCAGACCATAATCAGTATACCACCATGATGTTAAAACCGCACCTTCCTGCATCCTTTTGTTTTTAATTGTATCTGCAGGGTTTATTTTTCCCCCCTGGATATCTGAATCTGAATAAGAACAAGAAGATAAGAAAGAAGGCAAAGCCAGACAGCCTGCTGTCGAAATTCCTAGCCTCAGCAAGTCCCTTCTTGATAAGTTCCCTTCTCTCAATACTTTGTCGAAATCCATACTTCCTCCACTAAAAATCATATTGTATGCCTAAAGTGATGCTATGTATAAAAATGCTTGATTTTTCACCTGAACGATGAACAGGATACGACTCTACTGTATACATTAAACCAAAAAAATCGGTTATCTCTCCACATGTACCGAGCCTTATAGTTGCGCTCCTGCCAAAACCATCCCAGCTATATTCGGCAATTGGTTCCCAATCGTCCCACCTGTAATGCCCAATAACATATTTTCCCCCTCTACTGAACGGCACGCCCATGTCAAAGCCAATCACCTTGTTACCATCAAGTTTTATATCAATCCCAACAAAGGGTGTGATGGTCTTATGGCCGCTCGGCACAACAGAATATCCATATGATTCGTATGGGTCAGGCAGATTCTGGAGTTTTGTCTCACGGACTCCATTAACAGCTGTTATTTTTGCGTCCACACCGGCTCTCCATGCCAGCCTGGTTCCCAATTTCTGTATTCGCTCAAATCCAACAAATAAAGAATACATATGTCTGTCAGAATCCATAACCACCCCCTCATCTCTTGCAGCATTAGCGTCATCAGGATGTATAGGAACTGTCATTTCTTCCTTGCCCAACTCAATATCAAGAGTGCTTGCAAACATGCCGTATCGCAAAGCAAACCTTTTGGAGCTTTCTTTTTTCTCTCCACCATAATTCTGTTGGACAAGCCGCAATTCCTGAAGGGTCTCCAGAGTCTGTTCTTCCAGAAATGGAAAGATCACTTTTTCCTCAATAGAACGCACTGGGGTTGGATCCCCCTGAAGCGGTATGCTTGAGACGCATCCGCAATATAGAGAGCCCGTGCTTATTGCTCCAGCCAACAAAATATTTCCCAATTTTCTTCCAAAACTCATAATTGGCCTCCAAGATCAGGAACAAACTTTTCTTTTTCCTCTGTTTTCAGAACCTGGAATTGCGTTAACTCTGCAGAAAATCTTTTCTTGAATTTATCAACCCAGTTAACAAGGTCCAAACTGTCCTTGCACACAACCTCAATCAAAAAGTTATAACTTGAATTGACACAGTAGATTGAATTCACACAGCTTTGGTTTTTCAGAAAATCCAAAAAAGGCCGCCTTTGTTTTGAATCAACCTTTACTGCCAGAAAAACATTTGCAAAGTAGCCTGCTTTTTTGTAGTCCAAAAGGGGCGAATGTTTGAGGATATATTTTTTCTCAATATTTTTTATCCTTTCTGAAACAGTGGATATGGGAAGCTTAAGCTCCCTGGCTACCCTTGATATGTTTGGCCTTTTCCCATTTGTTCTCAGATAGTTAATTATGTCCCTTTCTTTTTGATTCATATTTTTCCCTAATTCCTAAAAATCAAAACTCAAATAGCAAAGAGATGCTCTGTATATCTATACTTGTCTGCTCTCCTCCAAGTCTCGTGTCATATTGTTCAAATCCATAGACAAAGCCCTTGAAATGTCCAAAATATGATTTGTCACGAGAGTTGAGCCTTACATTTATGCTTTTTCCAAAATCTCCCCACGGATATTTTGCAATTGATTCGGAGCGATTGTATCTGTAATGTCCTTTCTCATATTCACCTCTAGTGAATGGGATTCCAAGCTCAATGCCCAATCCCATATCCTTATATAATTTTGCATCAAGACCGATGAATGGGGACAGTGTGAAATGGTCAGCGGTAATGTAGCCATAAGATTCGCCTCCAGCCTTTTGAAGCTTCCTATCATGTTGGCCAGCAAGGATCTTTGCATCTCCTCCTGCTTTGAATCTAAGGTCACGTGTTCCTCTCGACCACTCAACCCCTAGCCTTGGGCGTACAAAATATGACTCATTCATTGTAACACCATCCCTTGAAGCACCTATATGCACACCATCATCTGGATGCACTGGCACTGTACGCTTTTCCCTGCTTAACCCAAAATCTATTCTAGTAATATCTGCCCCTGCCCTTACGCCAACTTCTGTATATATGCTTTCAGGGGACGGGTGTTTCTCGCTCCTTTTAATTGGATAGTAACATCCAGAAGCAAATAATGCTCCTGCAAGCAAAATGATTCCCAGTCTTTTTCTCAAGCTCATTTAGATTCGCCTCCAATAGGGACAATCTTCCTGACATGGTTCAAAGGTATAAGCATCGCCCCATAATCCTGTTCAGCAAACATAACATCAAATTCCCTGAACCGCTGCCAAGAGTAGCAGTGCCCATAGTGCGATTCGCTATATAAGAGCAGATGGCCTTTCTCTTCAGACCCGTCTTTATACTTTAAAACAATTTCCCTGCACTGGGCTTTGTCATCTTCCCTGTTAAAATCTCCAGTAAGCTCAACTTCTGCAACTTCTTTTAGAGGCACACTTTTGTGGCAGAGTGAAAGATAGTAGTTGTCAAGTTCAGTGTGATGCGAGCTTCTCCAGTCATGGCCGCAGAAGTCAATAATATAGCCATTGCCTGTCTCAATAGCAGGCCCATTATTTAATTCTATTCTTTTTGGGTATTTCCTGTTGCTAGATGTTTTGTTTGGAACAGGCTGTTCCGGCCCCTCAAAAACAGCCTCTTTAATATCATCGATTTTTAATTCCACTTCCTTTCCATCACTAATGCCGAAAAAAGAGCCGGATTTAAAGGAATTATTTTCATCCCTGTAGAAATTTGTCACATTGTTGTTTGGAACCCATGAGCCTGTTATGATTTCGCCACTCCTTAAAAAAACATTTACTTGACCATTTTCCAACCGATCAATTTTTTGTATTTTCTTGAAATTGCACAAATATGTAATCCCGTTGCTTTCTATGGCAGCTGATGTCATGTAAAAAGAGCATGGAATGTCAAGAAAATCTGATTGCCCCCTTGAGAACAGGTATTGTTGCCCAGATAAATCTGTCACCGTTGAAGGTGTTGTTATGTCCTGTTTAGTCAATTTGAAGGAACCTCTTGCTTCTCCTCCATAACCATCTCTTGCTAAAAACTCTATCATATACTCATTATCAATGAGATCTGAATCAGCAAGCCCTCCTGTCCATAAAGAAAAAGTCGTGCCATGAAAACCTCCTGCAGGACCGCTGGCAAAATTTACACTAATTTCATCGCCATCCGGGTCAGATATGTATTGCCCTATATCCACAGGCAGAAATCCTTCATCTTCTTTCATCACCTGATCAGGTATAGTCTGGATTATCGGCGGATGGTTGATATCTTGCTGAGTGATCCCAAAAGACCCCTTTGTTTCTCCTCCATGAATGTCAACTGCCCTGAATTTTATATTGTAAAAATTGCATGCATGGTCATTGTCAGGCTGGTCCTGATAACTAAATCTGTTATTGGAAATATTTCCAGGCCCGCCAACAAGCTCAACTGTTACCAGGTCGCCTTCAGGATCACCAATATAAGGACTTAAATCCAGACCAAGCTGCTGCCCTTCTGGAAATGTCTGGTATGGAATGGACTTGATTACAGGAGGGTGGTTGACGCATCCACCGAAAAGCGACACTGCTCCTGCCAGCAAAGTGGCCTGCCCAATTTTTCCCATTGAACTAAACATTTTTGTAACCATATTTCATTAAAATTTACTGAAGTCATCTATCAAATATTTTGTCTTTCTGTTGTCTCTCCAGTTGTCTATTATCTCTCCAATAAATGCGCCATATATCGCCCCCATTGGAAGTCCGCCAACAGCAGAAAGAAGTATGATTGCGCCGCGATAGGTCATGCTTGGGTCACTTGGATCGCCACAAGAAGAATTTAAAAAATCTGCAAACCATTCAGAGTATCTGTCCAGCAACTCTGTAGATGCAATAGGCAATGCAACCCCAAGCACTGCCCCAATCCGCATACCCCATATTGAGAAGAAATCACGTGTATATACTTCCCACTCCCTCTCTTTTTCCCGTTTACTCGCTTGTTCCATCTCTTCAAGTGTTGGCTCGTAATTCTCTAGCGCTATTCTGGCCTCATATTCCTCCACTGATTCTTGATCACAATTATATGACATATTTCCAGCACCTACCGTTAACTTTATTAATCCCGTTGGAAAATTAACATATATATCTTCCTGATATATTTGATATATCAGTATATCTGACATATTGCTAGATAGGGGAAATAGTTTAGCAGGATTATTTTGTGCTATGAAGAGAAAAGTCATAAAGCAGGGAAATGGGACATTGACAATAACCCTGCCCAAGCAGTGGACTGTAGATGTTGGCCTGAAAGGTGGGGAAGAAATAGATGTCAGGGAGGAAGAAGGCAACATAATTGTTGGAAGCAAGCCAGAAACCACTTCAGAAACAACGATTCAGTTGGAAGATATAGAAATATCAGGAGATGATGAAAAAAACCCAAACAGGTACATTGTAAGGACGCTCATAATAAATGCCCTGAGAAAGGGGCATGACAAAATTAAAATCCTCTTTGATTCTCCAAAAGTGTTGCCGATTATAAATAATTGTGTGAGTGAAGTGATAGGATATGAAATAATAGAACAGGGCCCCAAACATTGCATTGTTGGGAGCATCGCGGATTTAAAGGATATAGATTTCATAAAGCACTTCACAAGGTTTAAACAGCTTGTGCATTTGTTTTCAAACCTGGTTTTCAAGCATTTGGTGCAGGGGGAGCACAGAATTGAGGAAATAGATTCCTTGTTTTTGATGCTTGAAAAAAACTACAACACCTTCAGCAGATTCTTGATGTACACCGCCAAGAGGCAGACAAAAGAAAAGTTTTTCCTATTTACCGCAACAGAGCACCTTTACCAGGGGACAAGGAACATGTTTTACTGTTCAAAACTATATTCTGAGATTGGAAAAGAACTGAGCCAGACAACAGCAAAATACGCAAAAGACGTGTTTGATTATGTCAACAAAGTCCTTGATTTTATAACTACAAAAGAAATCAGCAAAGTTGCTGAATTAAATATTAAAAAAAATTCATTAACTTACCACAGCATCAATAAGATCATATCCTCAAATTCAAAAGAAAATGCGCTGCTTCTGCAATTGGCTTTTGTCGCAAGAAGGATGTGGGATTCTGTCGGGCCTTATCTGGGCTATATAGAGTGAGGAAGATACAGAAGCTTCTCCCTCGCGTTTGCACCTTCTTCATTGATGTATACTAAATTCCAGGCAATTGACTGCAAGCCTCTTACTAATATAGCACCCCTCAATCTACCATAAAGCTCATTTACATCATCTTCTTTAAATTCAGATCCGGTTTCCCTTGCATAGAAATGTTGGTATATTGATAGATACGCTCTTCTCTGGTCTTCTGTTAGTATCATCTTGTGGTCATTCAAAACCATAGCCAGATCAAGTGTTGGATCTCCTGTACAGATCCCTTCCAAATCCAAAAAATACCTTCCAAGCCTGTTCTGACTTTTCAAATCACCATGCAGCAGAATCTGTTTGCCTTCTTCCAACATGTGCTTGCTTTCATTGTATTCCCATTCCCTTCTTCTGATTTCGCTCCTGCTGACATCAGGACTTCTATGCGCAGTGTGCCTTATTACTTCATAAACCTCTAAAAATTCTGGAATTTCTCTTGTAGGAAGCGTGATTCCAGCGCCTTCTAAAATTTCTTTTCCATGTGCATGCAATTTTGCAAGGCAAGCCAGATGGTAAGGAAGGTTTTTTAAATGTGAGGGCCTGCCAGAAATTTCGTCCTGCACAGTCAAGTACAAACCACAATATTCAAACGGCTCTCTCTGGTCTGTAGGTGCGATAAAATCAAATCCCCGAGACAAATAATAATTAGCCGCCTGCTCAATCTCTGCCTTTAACCTGTTCGGCTGAACCTTTAGAATCAGCTTTCTTCCTTTAGCTGTTTCTACATTGAATGTTTCATGGAAGCTTTGCTCATCAACAAACCTTATCTGCTCTTCAAAAGGCATTCTTTTCCACAATCTGTCTTCCTGAAACCATTTGCAAATTGAATCTATATCGTGACCCCGAAGATCAAGATCGTTCAGATAATCTGGTAGAGATTTTACTGGTCGTTTATCTTCTTCTTTAACAACTCCAGATACAGGCAACATGAATCGTACATTTACGCCCCTATCCTCTAATTCTTTCACAGTGGCCTGGTTCCCCTTGCCATACTGCCCAGAATACATTCCCCCCTCAGTCAGGGGCATATGAATAGTTTTAAGCGAGCCATTCTTGACAAACTCACATCCCAAAAGAACTGAAACATCCCTAACAGATGTTCCGCCAAGATCAAGCTCTTCAAGCTGTTTGTATTCAGTCAGTAATGGGAGATCATCAAACTCGTCCACTGCTGCAAGTTTAAGCTTAACTAATGAATTTGCCAACCCTCTATCTCTTAGCGCGCTAAAATCGCTGATAGATTTGCACTCAAACAAATTAAGATCTTCCAACCTTTCATAACCTCCCAAGAAAGATATGTCTGTAAGGTTTCTGTGATAATTTCTGCCATCGGCCTTGCCAGAGAAGGAGAGGGACCCCAAAGTCTTTTTTAGGTGTTCAGAACCCAAAGGAGAATAATCTAGGATGTTTACGCTATAGTCAAGATCTAACCTCTCCAAATTTCGATAACCAGATAAAAATGAAATGTCTACCAGTTGATCGTTTCCGCTTAAATCCAATTCCCTGACAGATTTTTGTAATCTTATAGAGCCCAATGGGCTAAAATCGGCGACACCTCTACAGAAACTTAGATTCAAGGAGTCTATATCACAACTGCCAATGGGAGAAATATCAACAACACTGTGACTGTGCGTTAAGTCCAACTTTCTGAGTTTCTGGTACTTGTATAAGAACGATAAGTCAGATATGGACAAACCATCTATCAGCGCCAAATCTTCCAGAGTTCTTGCCAGACCTTTTGAATGAAGCGCAGAAAAATCCTTAATTTTATATGCAGCACGGATATAAAGTGTTTGGAGTTGTTCAAAACCCTCCAAAAAAGAAATATCTTCAAGATGATCATGCGAAGATAATATCAGCGACCTTAAAGTTCTCTGCAAATTTGGCGAAAAAAGAGCAGAATAGTCTCTAATTTCTGGGTTGTGTATATATAATTTCTCCAGTGCCTGATACTCTACAAGAAATCCTATGTCTTCCACTTGGCTATTTAATCTAAGCTCTCTTAGAGTTGTTTTTAGATTAGGCGAATCGAGTTGACTAAAACCCCCCAACCCATAAGTATGTTCCAGATCCAACCCTTCAAGGACTTTACATTTTGCAACAAAAGAAATATCGTCAGGTGTTGATTGTCCAGCCAATCGTAAATTAGTGACACGATCCAAAATACTCCTTTCATCCATATCTAAAAAATCAGATTTTGATGGTCTGTTCATTGCCAGCACCTGTGGGTCATTATCATCAATCAGTGCAGGATCGTCTCTTTTTGTTGGGATTATGAATTCTCTAGGATGTACCAAAACTTCTCCGTTTAGTTCATTCAGTCTTGTTAATATCATTGTCAGGCAATATTTAATGTCGCTTTATCCCAAAACTTAAGTAATGGGCGTTAGCAAATCGTGATTGTTCAGTAAAGGGGATTTCAATTCTCATGTTTGAACTTTCAAAGGAAGTTTTATAAGGGCATCTGGAGTTTTATTTGAGTCGAGCCGAAAAATTATTTTTTTATTATGGGATTGCCGAACATTACATAAGAGAAGTTTCCATAGCTCCATTTCAGCTTTGAATCGCTGGGAGCCAGTTCAACGTGGTTATTTTCTAGAATTGGCGTGGCGCCCGAGGCAGTATATATCCCATCGCCAACATTTATCATCACATTATTCTTGACAGTAGCGGAACCGCTTAATATAACAATTCCTGTGTGGACATTGTAAATTTTGTTGTTTTCTATTGTAGGGTCTCCCCCCTGCACATCTATACCCTCATGGCCTGATTCCCAAATTTCATTGCCATAGATCTGGGCAGAAGAATAGCCTGAAGAAATTGATCCCCAGAGAGTATGGTTTATTATATTATTTCTAATAATGGTGTTTGGTATATTGTTCCCCAAACCAATACCATGTCTTGACCACTCAACTATGGAGTATTCCATGATGCTTTTGTCGGCGCCTATGTGAATTCCGACCCAATCAGCATAATCCGGTTTGGAGGCTGCAGAAGTGAAGATTATCCTTTTATCTGGAGTCCCCTTGGCTATCAATTT
This sequence comes from archaeon, assembly GCA_035290825.1. GTDB lineage: Archaea > Aenigmatarchaeota > Aenigmatarchaeia > QMZP01 > JACQNV01 > JACQNV01. The sequence goes on along the minus strand of DATDTO010000015.1, from coordinate 6,492 downwards.
TCCACTGACAGAAATATCAGAATGTGTTACCTCATAGTTTTTCAGTCTAGTTGGATCAAGGTCATTATATCCATCTGGCAGGATTTCATTGCCCCACCCCACATTGTCCCCGACAGCAAATTTTACAACTGTCCCGGATAAGATAGTCAAATCCCCATCAATATGTGTGTCTCCTATAATTAAAATTTCACCGCTCCAGATTTGATTTTCACGGGATTTGCCAGACAAAGAAGTGTTTTCAAAGTGTTTTGTTGTTGATTCTGCTGGCGGTTCTACTGTAATTGTAATAGTTTCGCTGTCGCTCAGATTGCCATCACTTACTGTAAATGCGACTTTGTAGGAACCCTTGGCTTGGGTAGGTGTCCAGCTAAATGTCTGTGTAACTGCGTTGAATATTGCACCACTTGGTAAATTTGATGCTGAATATGTAAGAACGTCATTGTCCGGATCCGATGCATTAATTGTGAATGTTAATGTATTTCCTTCATTAACAATTTTGTTGCCTATTGTATCTAATATCGGTGACTTGTTAATATTTGTAGTTGGCCTTTCATCACTCCACAGTTCTTCTACAGGATTATCTTTTGTTTCTATGCTATTTGCCTGTCCTTCTGTAGATTTTTCAACGCATCCACTAACCAAAACAATCCCTATAATTACTAAAACAGCAATCCCATATAACCGATGCCCTTTCTTAGATTTACTCATGTTAGCTATTTTATTTGCCTGTGGATATTTATGTCTCCCGAACCTCAGAAAGTTTGATTGTAGTTACGACAGTGATTTATACCACTGGCTCAGTACTTCTTCGGCTGGCTTGCCATGAATGTTGTATTCTTTGGTCAGCGGAAATTCGTCTGGCCAGTAAGTAAAAGGATAAACGCCGATAATATAAGAGGACTGGGAAACCGCACCCATTATCGCTTCAAAACCCATTGCCTGTTCCTCTAAATCAAGTTTGTATTTGTCAGAATAATGTTCCCAAACAGCGGTTGCCGTATCATCAACTCCCGCTTTGCCTGTTAATCCTCCGTCAATGCTCGGATAAGCAACCTGTTGAAGAATAATCGGTTTTTTGTATTTTTCGTATAACGGTTTTAATCTTAAATCAAAAATTCTTTTAGCATTGGCATTTAATTCTTCCTGTGTTGGATTGTTTTTGTCAGTAAGACCGACCCACCAGTTAATGCCAATAAAATCAGCCTGTTCCATAAACGGCATGCTATCTGCGTTTGGCCAGATGTCTGGGACATTATTTCCAATCTCTCCGCCAATGAAAAGGCTGCGACCCAACTTTCCCATATAAGCAGATTTTACCTTGCTATAAATCGCTTCCAGTCTTTCTCTGTAATCTACCGGCCTTTTGTCCGGCGATGCCGCCACTGCCACCCAGTCGCCGCTGATAACCAAATATTCAACATTGTACTTATTCGCCTTATCTACAAAATACATTGCGTATTTTTCATACTCATTAAACCACTCGTCACACCACTCTTTGGAAAAACTTGCCTTGCTGGTATCGGCGCAACAGATCTGTGACATCATATAAACCTTAAAGCCGTCGGCTTTCATCTTGTTTAACTGAAAATCCAATGCATCATTAGGATAAGTGTGACCAAAGCCCTCAGAAGTGATTATTGGAACAGGATTTACTTGTTTGTAATCCCACGGCGGGGCTATTTCAATCCATTGGAATCCTTTTTCCTTTAAACTTGCATGAGTGCTGTTTAGCAAGTCAAAAAAATTGCCCCACCAAAAATCAACAAACAACGCCCCCTTCTGGAATTCATTGCCATCAACCCGGGGCGCGAAACTTATTTGACCGGCTTTAGTTGGAATGATTTGAACAGCTTCAGCAGAAACCCATCTCCATTTTGCAACTGTATCAACAAATTCTTTCCCTTCTCCTGCTTGCCTGCCGGTAGTTTTTGAATCAGGTGAAAACTCTTCTGCACCTGTAAACCCCCAATGGTTCCTGACATATCTGTATATTTTGCTCTTCAATGTTGGCGCAACCACTTCCCATACATTGTTTCCTTTATTGTTCATTTTTAGGGCATCTGACCATTCCACAGATGCCTTATCTGTGAGAAATTCTATCCATATAGCAGTGTAGTCTGGTGTATTTGAGGGGACAGTTACTGTAAACTTGAAACCATTAAAATTTGGGGAAGGTTGTTTAGGTGTTGGTGATAAACTCGACACTGGTTTTTCAGTTGGTTGTGTTATAGGAGAAGCAGATGCTGATGGTTGAGATTGTCCAGAATCTGATTTTCCTCCAGGCTGTTGCGTACAACCACTAACCAAAACAATCCCTATAATTGCTAAAACAACAATTCCATGCAACCAATACCTTTTCTTAGATTTGCTCATGTTAATTATTACTATTCTGTTATTATAAAAGAAATGCAGACTTTGCCGAAGCAAAAGAAGTGCTGCTTATATGTTTTCTAGTGTAGATCTTTTTGATTTATGAACGGAGAAGAAGTTCTGTGAAACTGGTTTCAGGCAATGTATATATGCTGTTTCTACCACAAATTAAAGCGGGAAGCACATGATAAAGATGGACTTTATTATAAAGATAACGTGCGACAGGGTGGATGGGGATACAGTGTATGAGGCTATCAAATCACACAAACTTGAGAGTGATGTAGTCTTCTCGAACATAAGGGTTTTCGAGGTTGGCCTCAACAAAGACAACAGGTGCACAGAGTGCCGAGAACTTATAAACTCCATTTCACCAATACTATCAGAGGTCGAAAAGTAGATGAAGACGTTAAGCATTGTGGTTTTGGCCGTGTTGGTTAGCGTATTAGCTAGCTTAGCCACATCAGTGGCACTGGCTCCTCAAAAGACACAGGATGATTATATAAAAGATTTCTATTTTACTGAAAACGCGGTGCATGTTAGCCCACATAGTTTGAGGGGAAAGATGGATAAGGGCGTGGCTGATTTTGTTTTGGTTGATTTGAGAAGTGCGCAAGAGTATGAGAAAGAGCACGTTGTTGGAGCCGTGAACATACCGGCTTACAAGAACCCTGACACTTCTGCTTATGATGAGGTTGACAGGATTGTAAACTCTTTCAAGAAGCTCAAAGAGGACAACACTGGAAAAGATATAGTTGTTTACTGTTATAGCATACCTTGCATGACAGGAAGGAAGATCGGCAAGATGTTAGTTGAAAATGGGGTTTTTGTCAAGCAGCTTGGAATTGGATGGAATGAGTGGAGATTTTTCTGGGATTTGTGGAACCATGAACACGAATGGAACCAGACAGATGTTATGGATTATATAGCAACAGGTGTGGAGCCTGGATTACCTAAGATAAAAAACTCTACAGGGGTTTGCTCTGAGGGGACATTTGGGTGTTAGTTATGTCAGATTACAATTGCAATAGCTGTGACAAGGATTTTGATAATCAAGAATCTTTAAACCAACACAACCTTGCCAAACACACAATTGCACAAAAACCTGTGCGAAGCTTTAATTTTAAAAAATATGGGTTTATTGCTGTGGTTTTGGTATTAATTATTGGGGCTGGGGCATATTTTTCCATTGCCCAACCTACAGGTTATGCTATCCTAAAAGAAGGCGCTGCAGATAACTCTATCGGCACCGGACAAATAAGTATTGTTGAATATTCTGATTTCCAGTGCCCGGCTTGCGGGGCCGCTGAGCCTTATGTCAAGGAAATTTTACAGAAATATGGGAATAAAACCAAGCTAACATACAAACACTTTCCTCTACCATTCCACCAATATGCCGCCAAGGCTGCAGAGGCATCTGAATGTGCTGGAGATCAGGACAAGTTCTGGGAGTATCATGACAAGCTTTTTGAGAACCAGAACAAGCTTGATGTTGGAAGCCTGAAAAAGTATGCACAACAAAATGGTTTGGACACTGACTTATTTAACAAGTGTTTGGACAGTGGGGTCATGTCCTCTAGAGTTAGCCAAGACAAGACCGAGGCAAAATCTCTTGGGGTGGATGCCACACCAACATTTTTTGTGAACGGCAAGAAGCACGTCGGTGTTTTGACCCCAGAGAAATTTTTGGAGCTGAGTGGTTTATAGGAGAAGCCTATAGAAACTTAGAAAGAGAGTTCTCAAGCTCTTCTGGTTTAATTACTTTGTCGAGAGCATAGTAGCACATTACATCGTTTTGTTTTGCATTAAAGTCGATACCAATGGTTGGTTTTTCCCAAGCGAACGCCATGCCAACTTCTGCAGTCAAATCCTTTCCATAATCTTTAAGCACAGCAACAAAAATATCCGCACTCTTAATCAAATTAATATTAGTTTTGAACATCTCATCAAAAGACACATTTTGAGGGCTATGTGTTACAGCACAAAGAACATTAAACCCCAACTTTTTGATTCTTTCAATCAAATCATAATTCAAGCTTCCTAGCTTATGTGGGGTGCACAAAAATACTGTTTTCATAGTGTAATATACTGACCTTTTTATATAAAGGGTTTAGCACAATTCTATATCAATGAAGCGAAAAGAGAAGACGTACAAACTTAAGAAGAGTTTAGGACTGCTGGAAACCACCTTTTATGGGGTTGGGATAATCCTGGGAGCTGGGATATATGCTATAGTTGGCGAGGGCGCGAAGGTTGCGCAGGGCTCTTTGTGGATTAGTTTCATAATTGCGGCCATCATTGGAAGCTTTACAGGCTTGAGTTATGCAGAGCTGGCAAGCAGGTACCCAAAAGACGCAGCTGAATACAACTACACAAAAAAGGCATTTAACAGGAAATACTTGTCGTTTGTTGTTGCCTGGATCATGGTTTTTGTTGGTATAGTTTCTGCGGCCACTGTCTCTTTGGGGTTTGCTGGCTACTTCACGGTTCTTTTTGGCGGGCCCGTTGTTTTGGCGGCGGTTGGATTGATTTTATTGATGTCTCTGCTTAACTGGATTGGAACAAAAGAATCTGCAAAATTCAATATATTGTCTACACTGATTGAGATGGGCGGGCTTGTGTTAATAGTTTTGATTGGGATTTCCATAACAGGTTCAGAAGGCTTGCATTCTAGTGTATTAACACTTCCAGAAACAGGGTTTGCCGGCATTTTAGCAGCTGTAGGCCTGATATTCTTCGCGTATATTGGTTTTGAGGATATGGCAAACATGGCAGAGGAGGTCAAGAATCCGAAAAAAACCATACCAAAAGCGCTTGTGATTTCCATAACAATCACAACAATACTTTACATACTGGTTTCAATCTTCGCTGTGTCAAGCGTTGGTTGGGAGACGCTTGCAGAATCAAAGGCTCCGTTAGCAGAGGTTGCTCAGAAAGGACTGGGACAGAATGGGATTATATTGATGTCGGTAATTGCATTGTTCGCGACCGCTAATACTGTGTTGATTATACTCATAGTCGTCTCAAGGATACTCTACGGACTTTCATGCCAAAAGGTTTTGCCGAAGGTCTGTTCTAAAATAAATGGGAGGGGGACACCACACTACTCAATAATACTCGTGTGTCTGGCTACCATCGGCTTTGCGCTCATTGGAAATATTAAAACAGTGGCCTCACTAACAGATATTGGGATATTCATTGTGTACATAGCCATTAATGTGTCACTTATTAAGATCAGGCTCTCAGAAAAAAAGACTTCTGGAAAACATTTCAGGTCTCCGCTAAATATTGGTCGCTTTCCTTTGCTGGCACTGTTTGGCTTGGTTTCAGCTGGTCTGATGCTATTCTACTTTGAGCCTTTACTTTTATTGGGCGAGGTTGTGGTTATAGTTGCTGGATTTGTGGTTTACAAGGCGTTCAATAGGTAAGCTAATTCTGAGACAAAGGAGTAATCTTTGGGTAAATGTTTTCTTTTGGGTATAAGGCTCTTGCAAACATCGAACGAGGAGCAAACAGGATTGGAAACTGGCAACAGCCAGTTTCGGTCTCTCACGCGACGAGTGAGAGTTTCTTTTCGTTAACGTCGCGTCTCGTAGACACGAGACATCTCTGCATCTTTGGCTTAGAGAGGAGATGCAGATTTCTTTGGAAAGCGTGCATAGAAAGAAAAAGTGCTGTGAAACTAGTTGCAAACATACCCATATATGCTGTTTCATTGAAAGAATCGGTATAAATTTGAAGCTTATGGGAGACAAAAACCAAAGTTTTTCGGGATTGTATGTGTTGCTGGTATTTGCAATAGCAATGCTTGGGTTTAACCAATACCAGATCTTTGCTATGGATAACCAGCAGCCAGTACAGGCCACTGGGGAAATTATAGTAAGCCAACCTGTTCAAGCAGTGCAATCAGCCCAACAGCAGGCAGAGATTAAGGCTGTATTGGATAAGATCATGCCTAAAGGTGTCCCAGAGGTATATGGAACAGAGCTAAAGGTTTCATTTGACGACCCTGTAAAGGCTATTGATATATTGGCAAACTTTGATGCTGATTTAAACCCAGGCAAGGGCGGGATAAAGTTTGAGGAGCTTACACAAACCCAAAAAGACAGATATCTCAAAATCGGG
>DATDTO010000014.1:0-3543 GCA_035290825.1 archaeon | reverse complement strand
TAGAAGCAGGATAAATTTCCAACAAAAACTCAAGGGGGCAGAGCCTGTATACAGATTGGAAGTCCCATTTGATGACAGGGATTATTTGAAAAAACTTGGAGAAGAAGCAATCGAAGACGGGCTAGTGACTGGTTATACAATCGAAACAGCAGAAACCGCATTCAGGTGGAATGGGTCAGTAAAGGAAGGGGAACTCTTTGTTTTGAGGGCAACAGTTCCCAATGTTGGAAAAGCAAAATTAAGATACATATACCAATTTTTTTATGATGGTATTGGGGAAATGTGGGTTGTCCCAGTTGTCTATATTGACAGTGCAATATCAACTAACCAGGAGTTTGTGGAATGGATGAAAAGACAGTCTAAAGAAAACCCAGTTGTTATCGAAAAGGTAAATAATATGAAATGGAAGTATTTGAGAAATACAACATACATCAACTTATTTGGTGGTGGCAATGAAGAAGACGAAGAGGAAAATCACATTTTAGCATTAGTTGCGCCTCGCCGGCACGGTATAATAGACGTGGAGCAAACAAAGGCCTTTTTTAAATCTCCTACAACCAAAGCAGAAGCCCTCAGTGATTTGGACGAAGCCATCCGAGAAGCCAGAGGTTTAAGCATGGTTGACAGGGAAACCTTGAAAAGAGGCAAAGATATGCTGTCTATAATAATTCCAGAAGATTGGTAGCTAACCCAACTTAAACACACCGAGATCCTTGTAAACAGGCCCGCTGCGGTTAAGCACACTCTCCTTCAACTTTATCTCCTCAACAACAAAACTGCCTAACTCAATATTATTAAACCTCTTCAGCTGCCCAACAAGGTTTTCCTTGTCCTTGACAAATTCGACCCTTCCAATTGTCAAGTGTGGGCTAGGCCCGAAATCACCTTCCCTTATATAACTCAGCCTTTTGTCAGCGACCTCAGCAACTTTGACAAACTCATCCTTACCTTCCCCCATGCCTATCCACAAAACCTTGATCTGGTTACCATATACGAAGTAGCCAAGGTTGCGGACAGAAACAGTAAACTTCTGGAAGTTCTCACCAACCGCAAACAAAATATTTTTTATCTCTTCAAGCTTCTGTGGATCAACTTTGCCTAAAAATTTTATTGTGTAGTGCAGGTTCTGCGGCTCCACAAATTTAATCTCTGCGTTTTTCTGCCCAATATCTTTTTGAATATCCACAATCTTTTCCCTTAAACTTGAAGGGATATCCACAGCAGCAAAAAGCCTTGACATAAGAAAACTTGGTTTTGGTAAATAAATATCACTTCGAAGTGCAGAACAAAACTACATAACAGTGTTTATTCCTGCTTCACAACACCTTCACAACACCAAGATATATAAATCAGAAAAATGTAGAATGTAAATACTGTAATTTGATCCTATGTTGAGTAGCCAAAACCCTTATGAAAATTCCCTGACATTATTCAACTGGAGATCTAACCCTTTTTCTTTCAAGATTGTGCCAGAAATTTTCACGGGCTATGTAGATGAAGTAAATAAAATGATGGGCGGAATACAAGATGGTGTTAGGTTCTCCCTCCTTGTTGGACCAACTGGCTCAGGCAAAACGACTTTGCTAAAAAACATTGAGAAAAAACTTGGTGATAAGGTAAGGTTGATCTACTTGCCAAAGCCACCAAACGACCCAAAGGACCTGATTGACATTTTCGCAACCAATTTGAGAGGCGGCTTCCTTGAAAAGCTATCTACAAGGGAACTAAACCTCTACAACCTCGGAGATTTTATAAACAAAAAGGTTGGCGGCGAGAAAATCATCTTCCTGATTGATGAAGCACAAGAGGCCTCGCAACAGACTTTGGAATGGCTCCGCGCGCTGTCCGATCAAATAGAAAACATCTCGATTGTTATGGCCGGCCTTCCACAATTCGAAAAAAACCTAAAGGATAATTTAGAAACCCTTTTGAGAAGGGTCACACTAAAGGTGGAATTGGGTAACCTCAACAAGTCAGAAGTCAAGGAACTGATAAAGCGGCGCGTGGAAAACTCCGGGGGCTCAGACACAAGGCCCTTTACAGACGACTGCATAAACTTTATCTACGAAAAAACAGCAGGCTTCCCCCGCGAAGTTTTGAGGGTCTGTGACCAGCTGGTCCAAAAGGCCGCCTCCAAGAACCTCACAATAATTGACAAAGATTTCCTGGATGTGGAAGAGAACACAGCCCAAAGGACATCCACACAAGTTTTAGAGGAGCTTCCAGAGCGGCAGAAGCAGGTTTTGGACATCCTTTCAAAGAATACTGCTTTAACGCCCACAGAGCTTGCAGCAAAGGTAGAGATGAATGAATATAAGAGCAAGGACAATGCAATCCGCGCCCTCAACAACATCCTAATAAGGCTGATGAAAGACAACCTGATAATAAGAAAGAAGATTGGCAAGGCCTACAAATACGAAGTCGCGCCGAAAACCCAGTCACTTCTAGTCACAGCCTAGTAGGGAACCTACGGTTCCTCTAACCCTCCCTCACATCTAGCTTTTTAAGCCAGTTAGCTATTTATTAATTAGCACTAATATTATATCAATAAAGTTTGGAGGGTTTTATGACCATTGAACGAGTTAAAAGCAAAGAGCTTGTAGGAAAGGTCCTTATTTCTGAAGAGAGCAGCAAGAAATTGGGAACAGTAGGAGACTTGGACTTCATAACAGAATCCGGCGAGCTTGTAAACTTGATACTGGTTGACCCAACAAGACACGCATCTGAATTAGCTTTAAGAGAAGATGACAAAGGTAGAATGCTAGTTCCTTTTGCAGCTGTCAAATCTGTTGGCGACTTCATCCTAGTGTCTGAAAGAGCCATGGGTTAGTACTTTTTCTTTCAGTGCATAACTGCAAAGAAATCTTCATCTCACACCACACCAAAAATGAAGAGATGTCTCATGTCCTAATTGAACAGATGAGACATGAACCTACACTAAAAGAAACTATACCCTTTCTTTTCAAAGGACGAAATAGATTTCAAACCAATTGGATAAGAAATCTATTTCCAACTGAGTTAAGACAGGTATAACCAAAGAAAACTATTTAGTAAACTCCAGTCTATAGTGTGAAACTTTTTCTAGTTTTACTAATTTCTGCTCTAGTTTTGTTAAGCTGTTGATTTACCCACACTTTGCGATCTGCAAACCAAAAGAAATAAAAGACTAACTACTCATTCTCTGAATCTTCATGATCCCTAATCCCGTCTTTGCCAACCTTAAACACAGTCTCAGCTTCTGGCAAATTTGGTGAATCAATTAATTTTCCAATCCTCTTCTCACCTTTACTTTTCCTTAGATAAAGCCTGTAAGTTGCCTGATGCCCAAGGACATGCCCACCAATTGGAGCAGTTGGATCCCCGAACATGACATCGGGCCTTGACATGACCTGGTTTGTGATGTAAACCGCCAAATTATAAACATCTGCCAGCCTCTGCAATTTGTGCAAATGCCTGTTCAAGGTCTGTTGCCTGTCAGCAAGCTGCCCCCTACCAGTGTAATCGGACCTGAAATTTGCAGTTAGGGAATCAACAATTATCAGC
>DATDTO010000013.1:0-4955 GCA_035290825.1 archaeon | reverse complement strand
AAGCGAAAACAGAATATTCGCAGGTTGTAAATTATGTTTTTGCAACAACTGCCTGCGTTAAGGATGCTGACACAGCCAATACGATTTTAAAAGCAGGTAACAGGGTGAGGATGGTAACCTTGGATGGCGATTTGTTTGAGGGTAGCGGTGCGATTACAGGTGGTTTCTACAAAGCTGCTCAAACAGGCGACTCAAGGTTCTTCAAGGAGATAGAGAATCTGGAAAGCCAAAACCGTAGCCTGTCAGAAGAGATTGACAGGCTGGAGATAGAAGTGGAGAAGCTCTCAAAGCAGGAGGTCAAAACACAGTCAATAAGCAAGGAAGTCAAACAAATAAGGTTTGATGAAAGGATGAAGAAGTTTAGGGAAAAACGGAAGGAGGCTTATGAGAAAAGGCTTGTTGTATTGCAGAAGTTGAATGAGTCCAAAATAAACCGCGCAAGGTTCGAAGCAAAGGAAGACAACATAAAGTTGCAGTGGGAACGGTACAAAGCCTCTGAAAGCCAAATAAACAAGTTGAAAGACGAAAAGGAGTATAGACTGAAGGAGAAACAAAAATATCTGATTATGGAAATCGATAAATTGGGGCCAATAAACTTGAAGGCTGTTGATGAGTTTGACGCGATAAAGAGTGACTTTGAGGTGTTCAAGGATAAATTCGACAAAATAATGGACGAGAAAAACACAGTGGAGCAATCTGTTTTGGAAATAGAGAAGAAGAGGGCAGATGTGTTTTCGATTTCAATGGATAAGGTCAACAAGAGCTTTAAGGAAATTTTCAGGGAGCTCACAAAAGGTGAGGCAGAAATAGGGCTCCAAGATCCAAACAACCTGGATTCTGGATTGGTCATTTCAGCATCGCCGTCTGGCAAAAGGCTGTTGAATATAGATTCGATGTCTGGTGGCGAGAAATCGCTTACAGCAATCGCTTTCCTGTTCGCAATCCAAAGGTACAAGCCTTCACCATTCTACATTCTGGATGAGGCTGATGCTGCTTTAGACAAAGTAAATTCGGCAAAGCTGAAGGACTTGATAAAAAAACAATCAAAACTAGCCCAGTTCATTGTTATTTCTCACAATGATGAAGTTGTACGCGCAGCTGACCAAATTTACGGCGTGAGCATGGAAGAAGGCGAGTCGAGGATTTTGGGGATTAAACTGCCTGAAGAGAAGACAGAGAATAACTAATATGCCAAAAAAATACAAAGCTAATTTTTGTAACATAGACTTCAAAGAAAGAATTAATCGGGCTTTGTACAGTCTGATCCTTTTCCTAATAACAGCTTATTTATGGTATACACTTTTAGTAAACAAACTCGGCGGCTGGAACAAGTTCATCATTGTGGTGCCGCTGTATCTTGCTTTTCTGACAGTTTTTGAGGCTGGGATTGGTTGGTGTGTGCTGAAAAGTAAAGCTAGCAGAAAAAGCGGTTTAATACATCTTTTATCTGTCGCCTCGGCAGTCATTGTTTCTGTGGTTTTGATGTTTATTTAGCAGAAGCTAAGCAAGTATACCATCTGGGAACAGGTCATATTTTGGTTGGGTTGAAGTCAAAAAGTATTCCTGATCCACGATTATAGGCGCAAACTTGTTATTTAGGTCCAGAAGGAATTTCTGAAGTTCTGTGGCCCTTTTAACAGCCAAATAAAGAAAAAGTGTCGGCCTCGCATAGCTGATAAAGGCGGCCCTTATGTTTTTCTGCCTGTTTATATATGCTTTTAGGTTCTGGGAGTTTTGGGTTGACATGTTTTTAAAATCCACAAGTATTAAGTAAACCTCATAACCAAGGGTCTCAAGGTTTACACTGGCTGAGAATTTGGTTATCACGCCGTCATTCTGTAGCTTTTTTATTTTGGCAGAAACTGTTTTATAGGTGATGCCAATCCTTTCACCTAGTTTAATTAGAGATGCTGTACTGTCTTTGTTAAGCTCTGAAAGAAGTTTTATTTCTGTCTGATCCAATTCAATTCTCTCTGTTTTAATCTGTGTTTGTGCAGCGCTGATTGATTTTTCCTCCACCAATTCAACAGGCAGCTGTTCTATTTTGTATACTTCCAAATTTGGGTGGACCTCATACGCATCTATGATATCTGAAAATCTGTTTTGCAGATCAGTTAAAAAACCAAAAAACTTGTAAGGATCTTTACAGGCAAACTCTACAAGATAATTCCATTTGCCAACAAGACCATCTATTATGGTTATGTTGTTATTGGCCTTGAGATAATCTATTAATTCCTTCTCCTTTTCCACTGTCGCATTCATCCTTATGAGCATTGTGTAGAAAACAGCCCCTAAAGGCTTTACATCAACTATTGTAAAGAAGCCAGAAATTATCTTCCTCTCCAACAGTCTATTAACCCTATATGTGACCGAATTCTTGCTCGTCCCTATAAGCTTGGCAATCGCATTGTGGCTTAGTCTTGCATTTTGGCACAACTGATACAATAGCTTCCAGTCTTTTTTATCCATTTCTTTGGTCATAATTGTATATTTTAGGTAAACTAGATTATATACTTTTCCCATTTGAACCAATAATAAGAGCAAAGTTTAATATATCTGCCAACCATATGATAAGTAGTTATCATAAAGTGGTAACAAATGTGGAGGTAGATAATATGACAGCAGTATTGGAGACATATGGTAGAGGAAACGGAAGAAACGGAGTAAGAACAGCAATAGGCATGGCAGAGCCAGAAGGCGTCTGGAATATGGAATATAGAGCAGCAATGCTTAATGAGCCTTGGGCATCAGACCATGGAGAGGCTAAAGAAGCACAGAGTTACATAGACAAAGGAATAAGAGCACTTGAAAGATACGTGAACGGCGTTTGAAGGTGATGTTGGAGGTAGATGATATATGGGTAGAGACAGTTATGTATGTGAACTGAATGGGGAAGATGTTGATCTGATGGATAGAGGAGCTGTGGAAATGGCTCTTGGGAAATCTTATTCCAGGGATTTATCTAGAAGCATCGCTGAGATTTTTAGAGATTATATTCAATTTGCTCAAAGTAAGGAGGATCCATCTTATCCGATAAATTTTGCTAGAGAATTGGCATCTTTCTTAAGTGCACCGGAGATAATTAGAGCTAAAAGCGAATACTCAGAATATTGTATAGAAAACGTCTTATTTGGAGCACGTGTGAGCAGGTTTCAACTTCGAGAGGATGGTAGGGATTGCTTTGAACATGAAAGTGCCGCCGAAGCTTTAAAAAGAGTCAGAGAGTTCTTTGGATCAGGTTCTACTGCAGCAATTATGAAAAGATACAGAGCACTGGACGAGTCTAATATAAATCAACTCACCGATTCTCTTTGTGATCCTGAGGAGTATATTCATGTCGAAGATGCGTTGGCTTTTTTGGGTGAAGAGGAAACAATAGAGATGGCAAATACATACATCTGGTATCCTCTTAGAGAGCAAAGTAGATGGGTTTTGAGAGCTACTATTTACAGCAGCCTTTCTGGAGATTTAGAGTGTGCGGAGAGATTAAGGCAATTCTTCTCTGAAAAGAAAACTGTTGACGCATTGCATATTACTCTAGGCCGGACAGATCAAATAATACCCAAACTTAAAAAAATGGTTATGCAAGGCGATTTTCAGGGAGCGCAAGAATTTCGTGATTTTCTTTATGAGGGAGACACTATTCAAGCTCAGAGAAAAGACAAGGCTTTAAATCCAGCGAGGGTTCCGTATAGCCCATTCATAGAATATATTTCTTCAGGAATAAGCGATGGCCGTTTAGACGTTTCCGCTGCAAGGAAAGCTGTGAAGTTCTTCAACAAAGATGGTGTAAGTATAGACGATTCGATACAAATGACGAAAATGTTTGCTGCAAACGGTTATATGTGGGATCCAAAAGTGTCAAACCCTGTTGAATATGGGAGGCCAAGAATACTGTACGGAGACTCTAAAGAGTACCAAACAGAGATGGAAAAATTATTGGAGAGGTTTTACCAATAGTTAATTGGCCTCTACACTTTATTTTTAAAAAAACTAAACAATGTTTTCCTTTTCAAGATTTTGCTGTTTTTTATGTAGTCTTCCATTTTTACTTTTGTGATGGTTTTCGCATATTCTAAAGCTTCTTTTTCTGTATTAAATTTTCTATAGAATTGTTTTCCAGCATACCTTATAGACTCTAAAATTTGCCATGAGCCAACTGGAATGCTGTATCCTTCTCCAACGTCTCTAAATACAACAACTTTAGCTTGTTTCTTCAAATTTTCCAACAGCTCACAACACCCCATCCTACTCTGATAATATCCCCCAGCTTGAAGTAAGGCATAAGCTTTTCTACCTTCATATGGCTCGTATTCTTCAATTATTTTTGATTGAGTTGGAATAGACCAATTACTTCCGGGTGACCATGTTTCAAAATTCTCAAATTCCCAAGATCCCGGAATCAAAAGAATTGTATAGTGGTTGTCCAAATAATCTGAATGGTAAACTCTATACTCATTTAAAATTGGATATTCTTTTATTTTTTCAATTAATCCCTTCGCAATAATGTCAATTGAAGCAACAATCGACCACCTAGTCGGCACAAGCTTCCTGTTGTCTTGTTTTCCAAGGATTCCAGAGGATAGGATTGTTGTGATTTTGTAAACGTCTTGGTTGTTTTTGTAGAGCAAGTACGTGGCCTCAGCCGCCTTCAAATCATCCTTTACTATATACTCAACCTTTTTCTCGATTTTTGTGTTCTCGGTGATTTTTAATTTCTCCAACGCACCAACTGGACCCATTGGCTGTAAATAATCTGACAAAACAAACTTGTAAACAGGTTCCTTCTTGAAAAGTATTTCTACGTCTGTTGGTTTTGAAGCCAAAGCAAGCTCCTGGTTTTCCTGGACAAACTTGCCGCTGGAAAAGACGCTTTCCTGTTGTTTAGAGCGGATTAACATCGATCGCAGTTCAATTATTTTCTGGTAACCCATACCAAACCAACTGGCTGGGTT
>DATDTO010000012.1:0-4900 GCA_035290825.1 archaeon | reverse complement strand
CAGTGACAGTGAGTTTTTTCGCGAAGGTGAGCTTGTTCTAGCCCCTGACATGATAATTAGCGGGCAAGATTTGCAAGAAAGAAGCTTTGCTATATCTCAAGACGGGAGGATGTTGGTTATGACAGCTTCCACTAAACCATCTACGCCAACCAGCGGGCGTTTTGATAAGGACCTTTATTTTGTTGATCTGCAGTCAAAAAAACTAACAAGAATAACCCAAGGAAAAATAATCCAAGAGATGGCAGCAACACCTGGGTTGGATTGGGCTGTATGTGCTGTTAGAGAAAGGGACGGTGAAGAACTTGATAAGTTCGATTTGACACAGTTAGCTGACAATAGATCAGTGAATACACAGAATAGACAAGAGATCCAAACACAGAGGCAAACAGAGATCAGATCACCTACTTCCAGAACACTCGCAAAAGGCAGATACCCAGTTTGGTTCCCAGACAGCAAAAGACTGGTTATAGCTCGTGACGATGAACCAGGGAGCGGTAGCCTCTACGCGCTAGACACGGAATCCTCTAACGTTGTAAAGCTGACCAATTTGCCGGGATATGAAAGAGAGCCATCAATTTCCCCCAATGGTAGATACGTTGCATTCATATCTGAAAATCAGTGGTTAACCCTCCTGGATATGGAAACAAACCAAGTAAGGCATATAACAGAGGTGCCTCATTTTGATTGGTCATCATTTTGGATTGGTAATGACTATATATCAGCTTTTCGATTAGGCGGTGATTTAGGGTTTATAACAGATATAAATGGAAATATGCCGCCTGAAGAAATCAAGTCTGCACTATCTGAAAACAGAACACAGAAGGCATTGGAGTGTCTGCTTTCTACAAGAGATAGAACTACTGATCCTAGAGGGTGGACAGTGGCAGGTGGTAGTGTCATATATACACTCACTTCACATCGAGGCTCTATTGAAGAAGGTACGTGCTCAACAACGGATTTATCCTCCTCAAATTTAGATAGAGATTTAATGTATATGCCTCGAGTAACTGATGTAACTGACACAGACGAGTTCAGTGAATTCTCCCCAACAGCATCCCCCGACGGGTCGCGCATAGCTTTTGTTAAAGCCAGATTATATCCGCCATATGAAATGGTAGGAAATGAGCGAAGGCGCCAAACAAAACCCGACGATTACAAACTTTGCATATCTGACCCTGACGGGTCGAACATCAGTGTGATTTTTGATTCTGGAAAAAATCCAATCACAAGGGCAAGGTGGTCTCCAGATGGCAGGCATATAGCTATCGGGATGGAAGAAAATTCAAAAGAAGTCATCAAGCTACTCGACCTTTCAGATTAATTACAGAACTCAACCAGGAATAAGATCCCCCCAAGCCAGAAGATTGTTGCCATTTGGCTGTGAGACACTTATACAAACCTATCCAAAACCAAGATCAAATCCATGAAGCGGATCATCTGATTTTGTTGGCTGGCTTCCACCAGAACCCCTATAACCAACCCCTTCTGGCCAGTCGGGTTCGATATACTCCTCAATCAAACCGCCAACAACACCAACTCCCCATGTTAACCAGAAGCCGCCTGTGTACATGGCTACAAGTGATGTTGCTGCAATTGTGCCCGCCATTGCGAGCTCAGCTTTCCAACTCTCCCTCTTGAAACAGAAGTTATATTTACTGCCCTTGCCACCAATATCATAGTTTTCCTGGTTTTTCACAGTCACCCTTATTGCAGGCAATGCGCAGTCCTTTGCTATAACACTATTTGAGCTGTACCCTTGCGCAACCTTCCCATTATTCATCAGCGTCCCGCAATAATCCACAGCTTTTATCAGATTCTCCCTAACCATTTTGCACTCAGCTGTGTGTGTCTCCGGGTTGTAAATGTACTGCTTGCAGTAAACAGTCGTGTCACCAACCTGTAAATCCCCTTCACATGGAGCCGCCAAATAAAATGGAGTGAGTAGTGAAGGTTCAGATTGATCTCCAAGCAAACCCTTTGCCCATGGGTTTGCATAGTAACTTACAAACGAGCCAGGTGTCCCGTGCTCTTTATCCAATATGATCGGCCTTAGAGTCTCCTTGTAATTGCCTATCTCCTTCCCCTCAACAAACAACGTGGTCTTGTATGGTTTTATGTTCAATGGCAACGGCTCTGGCTTCCTGAACGGCTCCTTGGAGTGATATTTGAAAACCAGGGAGTTCCCAAAGCTCTCATACTTTGTAAACATGCTATCCATCAAAGCCGCCAAATAAGCAATCGGTGTTATGAATCCAGCTACCCTGGCAGCATCTTTCAAAGCACCTGTCGGGAAAAACTTTTTCGCCTGCGTCTCTGCGGTTTCGACAACTTTTTTTCCAGCTGCTTGCTCTTCCAAAAATTTGGCAAATGCACCTCTCCTAACGTCTTGAGCGGCTTCTTTCTCAATACCAAGCAATACAGTGCTTCCAGATTGGGATAATGGAACTGAAATTGGAATTGTATAAGACCCACCCTCTTTGACGCTCCTTCCAATCCACAATTTTTTTTCAACAGTTTCTCCAGCAGTCTTTTCAATACTCCGTACAGCAACTTGCTCCCCAACATCCTTTACAGACTCCTTTGCCACCCCAGTGAAAAACCCTTTAGCAGCTCTCACTCCCTGTCCAAGCGGCATGGAAAATATTGTTATCCAGAGGATATTTTTTGTCCATGATGAAAATCCTCTCCAAGAACTATCCTCTCCAGACGGGAAGGATTGGTAATAGGTTAGATATTTTGGGTCCCCATATCCGAAAATATATTTTTCTGGCCAGTCAACTTTTTGCGGCAAATGGAAGTCCTCAACCTTGCAGTAGTCCAAGTTTGGTTGGGCCTGTGCAAACGGTGAAGGCACATCAGTCCCCATAATCGACTTCCACTTATCTGCCATTGAATTCAAAAGCGTCTGCCCGATACCAGCTGACTCAGCACCAATAGAACCCCTAACAGGTGATGTTATATTGAACACCTCAGAAGTGGCTATAAACAACACGCCCCCATAACCAATTATGTCATTGATTTCCCCAACACTTTCGCTTTTTGTCAACTGTGTCCAATCCAAACCTGTTTTAGATTTGAAAACCCCATAAGTGTCAGCAGAAAACAGCTCATTATTATACTCCAAAAACTTATTTGATTTTCTATGCTCAACCTTGGCCACTAGTTGGCTCCAATCTTTTCCATCAGGCGACCTTAACACACCCTTATCCTGTTCCAGGACATAAAAAGCGCCATTAAACTGAATCAAATCCAAAATATCGCCATAGTACAGCCTTGCCCATGTTAGCCCGCTATCATCTGATTTGTGTACACCGCCAGATTTGACGCGGAATCTATAGTCCGTGACTGGCGGTTTATCCCCAGAAAATGTTACATACTCAATCGCAGTCCTGCTGCTCGCAAACAAGCTTTGGCCAACCTTGATTATCCTTGTGACATCTCCAATGCCTTCCCCAACCTTAACACCTTTCATGTCAACATATCCACCAACCCCACCACCAGTATCTTGCTGTTTAATCTCAGCGTCAACAACACCCTTATCAAGGCTTACCCTAGGTTCAAGAAATTCCCATGTCAACCCACTATCCTTCGACCTGTACAACCCACTATTTATTTTGCCAACCTCATAACTACTCTCGATGTTGCTCTTTATTGTATGGTAGTCAGTCTTACCCTCACTCAGCAAGAACAAATCACCCCCAACAGAAAAAATGTTATTGATATTTTTTATTTCCGATCCACTTGATTTTGTTTCCAACCTATTCCATAAAAGACCGCTCACGGACCTGTACAATCCCAAACTATTGTCCACCTTATATGCCAAAAATGCAGCATCAAGAGACACATTATCCCCATGAACTACAAATCCAGACAACCTTGCGCCGGTCTCCAAACCATTTTCAACAGGCGAAAAAACCAGCTTCCATGTACTATTCGGCTCAAGCTTGAACACACCCCTTTCCCCTGCTACAAAAAGTCCGCCACCAACGCTGTGGTTCACAACAAATTTAACATCACCCAAATCTGACCAGTTGCCTATCTTTGTCCAATCAGAACCGCCACTGGAATTGTATATGCCTCCAACATTAAGCTGTGAAATAGTAGGCTCCCCTCCGATTCTAGCCTCAGGCAACCTGCACACTGCGCACTTCTCTCCATAACACCTTCTAATGGCCTTGTCCATTGGTGGGTATCCGCCTTCCAACTTCAGGTCCACACCATAGTCTGTTCTAGTTGATTCAGGACAGGTCTCATCATCAATCTTGCTGTTCGCCACGCTGTTCACCGCGCACCTTAATGCCAAGACAGAGTTTTTGGCTGTGATATCATCCCCTGCAAAATAAGTTATGTTCTGTCCGCAAAATGTTGGGTTAAGCTCGCACCAAGCCTTTGTCAACCCGTCTATGCCGCCAAAAATAGCAATGACTATCCCGATAACAATAACACCGCCAATAAGCCCGATAAGAAGATCCTTTGGTATTGTAAACGCTTCTTCCATACATCAACCTATAAAGAACTTTACGACCCTGTAGGAACACTGAATATAATATATTGTATATAGTGACTTATATGCACTTATTTGTTCTCCAGTTGTCCACAAACTCAGCATATCGCTGTGATGTGAGTGCTGAGATGTCTTATCAGAGTTGTGCTATGCTCCCACGCTAGTGGCGAGGCTTATTTGGTTGTTCAGAAGTCGAAGAGTCGACGGCGGAGGCTCTTGAAGCAACGTATTCTTCAACGAGTTTTTGAAGTCTCGTTTTTGAAAACGGTAATAAATACCACTCACCATTAGAAAGTTCTTCAAATCTCCCAGCAACGGAACCATCGCTTCTATCTACAAGAGTACCTGATATACGGATAGCCCAATATGAAAAATTTTCTCTTTCCAAATATGGAC
>DATDTO010000011.1:0-12130 GCA_035290825.1 archaeon | reverse complement strand
TAAAATCTAAACCATTGCTGTCTGTGGCTGAGCAAACCATATTGACATTTTCATTTGTATTTGCTTTGGCGTCACCATTGCTGTCTGTAAAATCAAGGGTAAAACTTGTAATTGTCGGACCTGACTGAAATTCCAGGATTTGGAAGCCCGTAAGTCCGCCCCAGACAAAATTATTTCCAGAGAAGCTGCTGACTGTGTTTAGCGTCTGATAGCTGCCCTTATATGGGAATGAAGCGACAGGGAGCGAGGCAACGCCAAGCGTGAAAAAAACAAGTGAAAGCAACACAGCAACGCCAAATACCGCAATTTTCATTTATTCCCAACCCCCTATACTGTATATTATATTACTTGTAAGTATAAAAATGTTAAAATGGCATTTGCAAACAGTTATATACAGCGGCAAATATATTATGGGCTTCAACCACCTTTTAGCCCGGTCTTTATATCATTTAAAGAGCTTTTTATATCGTCTATATTATTTAGTACCTCTTTACTGAGTTTGTCTGCCTGTTCCCAAGAAGAAACTGATGGCCCGCTGAACAAAACCACAAATAAAGAAACTATTACAATAACCAAAACCAGAACTACCATCAACAGAAGTTTCGTTTTGCTTACGCTTACTTTATCAGAGTTTTTAGCCATATAACTACCTCCTTTTTTTGATCATTTTGAATTTTATCGTAACGCCTAATAATGCAATTATTATAACTATGACAACTATTATCTCAAGAGGCAATCCCTGACCACCCACAACCTTAGCGGTGACTTTGCTATTTAAGAATGATGTCGTTGCTGCAATTGCAATCTGCCCTTCTTTGCTGTCAATCAAAGAGGCCTCAACAACATAATTGCCTGGTTTAATTCCAGCGGTTTTCATTCTTTTTATTATGGTCACTATTGGCTCGCTGCCTTTGACGCTTTCTGTCTCCTCTAATAATACATTTCCATCAAAATCCTTTATCTTATATACAACTTTAGTTTCAAACTCTTTGCCTGCAACATTTACTATTTTTGTGATTATCGGTATCTCGTCTCCTGTAAACAATGTTTCTGCTTCTTTCTTATCCAAATTAACCTCTAAATCGAACAACTGGTTCTGTTCAGATGGGCTTACAATTAATAAAATATTCACTTCTTGTTTTATAGTCTGGTCTTGAGAACTAATTATAACCTTTCCTGTGTATGTGCCTGGGGATAGTCCGGACAGTTTTCCTTTCAGCTTAATTATTTTTTCCTCCCCAACACCTAAACTTATTTTTGCAGGATCAACATCAAGCTTTACCCCGCCAACTATTTGGACATTCAAATCTACTTTATTTTTATCGCCATTAGAAACGGGTATTATCTCATTGACATTGATTTCTTTTCCCTCCTTTACGAAGAGCTCTATTTTTTGCCTGTCAACTTTTATCCCACCAGATGCTTTTGATTTAGAAACTGAGGTGGCTCTTATGGATATTGAGGAGCTTCCTGATCCACCAGCAGATCCAGATCCGCTGCCAGATTGCGCGGCTCCACTTACAGAACTTACAGAAGCTTGCTCAACAACAACTGGTACAGGCGGTTGCTCTGGGGATTCTAGCTTTACTAAAAACACGTCTATTACACCAGATGTCGTGAGATCAAGTTGAGCAGAAGATGTTTTATATCCAAGGGCTTTAACTGTTAAGGTGTAAGAAACTTTATCTTCTTCAACCCTAACGCCCACTGGATTCTCAGAAGCGGAGGCTACAGAGCCTGGGGCTTCTACATTTATTGCAAAAGACTCTAGAACAGCTGAATTTTCAAACCCTTTGCCGTCATCTACACTAATCTTAACATTATACTTTCCTGTTTGTTGGGGGGTCCATTTTATTGTAGCAGTGCCATCTTTATTATCAACAATAGTCATCCCTGTTGGCTTATCTGCAAGGCTTATTTTTAATGGGTCATTGTCTGGATCTGATGCTATAATATCGTATCTATATTCTGCGCCAACAATTCCAGACGTCGGTGCATCTGTCTTTATGTCTGGGGCACCGTTTCCACCGACTGTTATATTAAATGACTGGATTACAACAGAATTTTCAGCACCTTGTTGATCATCCATTGCTACTATTACTGGAAATGTTTTGCCCACTTGATCTGGAGTAGGGTTCCATGTAACCAGAGCTGAACCATTATTATGGTTTTCTATGATCATCCCAGGCGGATTGTCTAATAAAATAAAATATGGCTTGTCATTGTCCGGGTCTGTTGTTGTAACCAGATATTTGTAAGTTGCCCCATTATAGGCTTTTGTTGGCGGGGTTGAGGTGAATACCGGTGGTGAGTTTTCCTGGAAGCTTAGTCTCTTGTTGAGCATATCTGAATCTGTGATTGCAGAGTCTGCTCTAGCTATTATTCCTCCGCTTGGCGGCATTGGGTCTGGAGCAACAATTGGCAACTCATCCACTCCTTCATATACACTCTCCCCTGGCTGATATTCAGGTAAAAATGACCATGAATCTCCTCCTAGTGGCGTAAGCGGTGGGATTGGCCTCCCAACAGATTTAGCAATTGTTTTTGTTGTATCCGCTGAAAGCGGTGATACAGAACTGTCTCTAACTGCATTTAGTTTTGAACTAAGAAGCTCTAAACCCCTTTTCTGGCCGCTTGTAAGACTTTCATCAACAACCTTATTTCCTTTATTGTCTTTTATCTCTATTTCCACACCATCTACTGGTTGCTTTGTCTGGGCATCTTTTATTAAAACATCAAGAACCCCAACAACTTCGATCCTTGCTTCATCCTCAAAGGATGTTTTTTCTTTGTTAAAGCTTACATTGACTAGTTTTAAATCGGCCTTTTTAGCAACGACATCTTTTGAGTTTGCGGAAAGTATCACGTCATTCATCATTGTCACGTCATCTGAGTTTTTAAGATAAATTCCATAGCTTCCTTTTCCCTGAGTCAATATTGTATTAGAAGATAGCCTGTTTTTATTTGAACCTCCCTCCATGAGTATTCCATGGCCAGACCCAACTGCGGAGATTTTATTTGATATCAAATTATTTCCTATTGAAGAAAGTAAACGCAAGGAAGCATGTACCCCTATAACTGGCGTTATTATATTTGACTTTATTGTGTTACCCTTTGAATTGGACAGAAGAATTCCATATCTTTTTGCTATGGGCGTTGTAAGCTCTTTCTTTCCTGGACCAAATTTTCCTGTGACAACATTTTTGTACCCTGTATCAAAGTCCCTTATTTCAATTTTTACTGAAAAATCCTTGTCTCCGATTAAGTAATATGATGAAATTTGCTGGGTAAGAGCCAAAGTCGCACTTCCATCAAGGAAGATTTCTTGGGAAGTTCTTCTTACTATTGGGGTTCCTGTAGTTGGGTCTACAATGGAGGTTGTTATTAGGACATTTCTGGGGCTACCCAGATTTCTAACTTTACCTTCCGCTATATAGTAACTTCCTCCAGCAAAATCGATCTCATCATAATATCCTTCACATTCATTGGGTGATGTTCCGCTCCCTGGGCTTCCAGAACATAGGTTTACTGACTCGACTAAAATATCCTGTCCGCCAACTTCTTGCACAAGTTTAATATTTTCTATCTGCCTCAATAGCCTTGGGTCTCCGCTGTCTTTGGCTGCTTCTATAACCTCAGAATAAAACCTGTCGCTGTAATAGTATGTCCCTGATATTTTTGTTTCTAAGAGGAAATTGAGGAAGTTAAATGAGGCTTGTCCCGAAAGTTTTCCCATGGCTCTTGCTGACTTTATCCAGGAGTCTTCATCACTTTCTTTAGAAAAGACATTTGAAATCATGTTTACTATAGTGTCATCTGCGCCCTCTTCTTTTTCAAGGCCTTTTTTCTTTATTTCTTCAGGCAAATTAAGGATAAACTCTTTATCTTCTTTTGTTAAAGTTTGATAATCTTCAGACACTTTTTGCGCTATCCCGCTTATTTCATTGGACGTTAATTTCCCTTTCAGATTATCCATATCCAAGGCCCTCTCGATAGAAACGCCCGTAGCTGGTTTTGGTTTCGGAGTTGGGGATATTTCAGGTTCTGGAGAAGGTGATGGAATTGGTGTGGGTGTTGGGCTTTCAACCAATCCGGCTGGTTTTACACAGGCCCCATCTACACAACCATTTTCACATGTATGCTCTTTCCATTCAGAAGAACTTCCTGCACACACTTTTTCTGTTAAAAAACTACGAGAACCAGACATACCACATTGATCATTTTGAATTATAGGATTTCCCCATAAGTCGCTTCCAGACAAACTGCCTTTCACAAATTCATTGTCACCGCCGTCTGAATCAATACACTTGCTTATTTTAGCTTCATATTTTTTGCCCAGATCCAACATGGCTGAGTCGCCACTATAACCAATATAGTTCGTGGCTGTTATCAAAGGTATGTAAGGGATGTCATACTTGTTTTTTCCATCTATTTTATCGTTTAGGACTTCAGTAACCAAATCCTTGACGCTTTGTGTATAAAGAAGGCCGCTTGACTTTGCAAGATTTACTTGCGACCAATGATATAGGAAAATATCCTCATATACGCCCAAGTATTGGCTGAAAATTTTTGTCCTGAAATCTGGATCTTTGTCTGCTTTATCAAAGGCTAGTTTGAGGGCTTCACCATATCTGTCAACTGTCCCATTCTTCAGCATTTTCAAGTCGCTAAAGTGGTTAAGAGTTGAGATTATTCCCAAAAAGTTGTTTTTATCGTTGTCTGTGAACATATGGAAGTTGTTCTCGACTTCTGTTTTTAGGCTGTCTATTAACTCATAATTGTATTTAAAATACGAATTGCAAGTAGCAGGCGTCCCTGATTTAGGACAGTTATCTGCTAAACTATATATGTAAAAGCTTGTATAGGATTTATCGGCGTATGCAGCCTGCGTACCTAAGGGTACAGCTGACAAAGCTAAAACCAAGATTACAAAAATTGTTAGCATGCTATTTCTTTTCATACACTTAATCTTTCTCCGCTTCTCCTTTTATTTATCATATCTTTACCCATTTCCCTGCTTATCTAATCTATATGTGTTATTGTGTTATTTCACCTGTCTGTTCTTGCTTCCCGTGTGAACTCCTGTGATATCAACCCATTTTGGGCTATTATTTTTATTGTAATAGAGACCGTGTTATCAGTTGGGCTGGTCGTTGCGCCTGTTTTAACCAGTTTTGTCTGGCCTTTTCCTAGACTGATTATTATCTGACCATTTGATGGAGTTGAACCTGTTGTTGGTGTTGTTTCTATTGTGAATTCTAGTTCAGTTAATGAGTTTCCAGAGACATCCTTGTAATCTGCTGGATCTATGTTGTTGGTTATTGAGGCATAAGGCTCAAACACGCCAAAAACATCGCCAGGCTTTTCTACCAACACAATTTCATTCAATGCTATACTCTGGCCTTCTGGGGTTTGGTCCTCTGTTGTGGCTGTCCCCGATGAACTGACAAGCTGGATTTGGTTGTCTTGTATTTGATTATCTGAGGAATCTGAAAGTTCTATTCCTGTTATTGAGCTTATCTTGTTATTTTCAACAACTGAATTAGTTATTCTGGACAGTTTAATTCCAGTCAGGTAATTGATCAAAACAAAGTTTTTGATTGTTATCCCCTTTCTATTTTCTGCGATTATTCCATAAGCTAAGCTATCACCATCTAGGACTTGGTTATTCCCGTCTAAAACAATGTTGTCAGCTATTATTTCAAAACACTTTGTTGAACTGTCAGAAATGGTTAAGCTTGATGAAATTTTTGTGCATTCTGTTTTCTTTGAGGCCACACCTTGGGAAAAGGTTGATTTGATTGATATGTAGGCTACCTTCTTTTCTACCTTGCTAAGTTTTACTAAAGTGTCAGCAGCTGACGCTGTCTCCGCTACTTTGACTTTTTGCTCCTCTCCTGACTGGAGCTCTATATTCTGCACAGTTGAAGCTATTTCAACCTGCACAGTGCCATCCGCTTCTATACTTTTTATTGTTATTGTATGGGTTTCGTTGTTTATCTGGAATTTGATTGACTGTCCCTCTGCTAGTGGTATCAGTTTTTCCTCATCTGGTATGGGACCTATATCAAGAACGTCCTTTAGCAAGAAATCTAGAGAAGTGTCCAGGATTTTAAGGACGTCGTCTACTTTTGATTCTATTATCTTCACATCATCTTCAGTGGGCTCGGCCTTCACTGATTTTATGTCCTTTTTTATTTCTTCAAGGCCGACTGCACCGCTATAAAAGCCTTGTGAAGCTGCAAACCACGTTGTATAATCTGCCGGCTTATTTGCGGATAAATAATAATCTGCTATTGCCTTTGCTGTTTTCCCCATCTCTTCAAACCTTATTTTAAACTGTTCCACAGTCACCAAAGCGCTAAGCAAGGTGGATTTTCTCAAACTGACATCCTTTCCCTTTTGTTTATCTGTTTGGTTGGCTTTTACCGTTGGTGAAGGCGTTGCTTTAACAACGGCTTTTTTTGTCACAACAAAAACCGAGAACCCTGTTGTAATCGCTTTGAATTTGTTTTTATTCCCTTCCCTAACCAAGAACTCTGTTGGAAGCTCTGCCCAATTACCTTCAGCAAACCTGGTGAGGACAACCTCTGCCGCTGTTGTTATCCCGAACCTTGCCATCTCTTCGTCTGTGAGCTCAAAGTTTATCTCTGCCTGACTAATGGAGTTTCCAAGCTCTGTGGATGGTATAAACTGGATGACTTTTACCACAGGTTGTTCAGGCTTTGGCATCTCTGTCAAGCTCTGGCCTTTTTCGTCTGTTAATGGTATTGCATCAAGAGTCTTAATTTCAATGCTTGCATTGCTGACATTCTGGTTCACTTCTATCTTAAGCTTATTAATACCTAATTTCTGGGTTGTCTCGTCAGGTATCTCCAAATCGAAGAAGCTAAATGCTTCTAATACATTGCTCACTTGCAATATCTCTGAAGCCATGATGCTAGCATTCTCTCTAGGCAAAGAAATTGTGGTCTGTGTACCGTTTTTGGCTATATCTAGAGTAGCGTTTGTTATTGGCGGTCCCGGAGTTAGGGTTGTATTTGGTTGGGTTGTGTTTGGTGAGGCTGTTGGGGAGGTTGCTGGGCTGCTCCCTGTTTTTGGACAATCTGTATGGCAGATATACCAATCTTCCTGCACATTACAATTAATATTACAGGAACCGTCGCCACACTTGCCTGTTCCACAACCGTTTAGATATCCTGAAGATATTCCGCAGTCTTTTGAACAAGTGGTTTGGGATTCTCCTGAATCACAGACGCCGTTTGCATTACATGAAGATGTTTGAGTACTTGGACAAGATCCGGCTCTGCACCCATTCACGCTTGGACACCATGTACAACCAACTGAATTGCATGAACTTTGTGTTTTGTATTGTGATGGATCGACGTTGCATGTACTGCTTGAAGTGCTTGGAGTTGGTTGTGTGGAAGAGCCGCTACACTGCTCTTGGGGAGCCTTGCAAATATTTTCGCTTGAACACCATATGCAGCCGACACCCTGGCACGTGCTTATTGTGTTGTATGGCCTTGGGTCAAAACTGCATGCACCTCCTCCAGAAGGCGAAGGTGACGGCGCTGCAGACACATCTAAGGTCTTGGAAGATGTTGTTGAAGTCCCATTGACATTTCTTGCAGTGCAGATAAACTCATATGTTCCAGCTTCAACAAGGCTTACTGATGTTGATGGTATTGTCCAGCTTGTTGCGCCACTGGCTGCACCGCCAGAACCATAATCACTCGAACCGCCGCCTGGCGCTTTTCTTGTTAGCAATATAAAATCTAAACCATTGCTGTCTGTGGCTGAGCAAACCATATTGACATTTTCATTTGTATTTGCTTTGGCGTCACCATTGCTGTCTGTAAAATCAAGGGTAAAACTTGTAATTGTCGGACCTGACTGGAATTCCAGGATTTGGAAGCCTGTTAGTCCGCCCCAGACAAAATTATTTCCAGAGAAGCTGCTGATTGTGTTTAGCGTCTGATAGCTGCCCTTGTACGGGAATGAAGCGACAGGGAGCGAGGCAACGCCAAGCGTGAAAAAAACAAGTGAAAGCAACACAGCAGCGCCAAATACCGCAATTTTCATTTATTCCCAACCCCCTATACTGTATATTATATTACTTGTAAGTATAAAAATGTTATTCTGCAACAAAACTGCCCAATAAAGGCAAGACAACGGTTACAGCCTCAATTGCCTCTGTCTGGTTTTCCGGAAGATTAAAGGATTTCACATCCACTACTTGTTCGTTATCTTGGATTGTAATTTCTTGCTGCGCATTAGCTGGAAGCGGTTGTGTATATTGGTTTAGAGAGATATAATTGAATATGCTTAATGCTATGAGCAAGACCAAAATCCAAGTTTTTATATATATCTTTTTCATACAGCCACGAATCTGGATTTAAACTCCTCTAAATCTATTTCCTTGCTTCTATATCTCAATATGTCAGACATCTGGACTTCAATGGCGCCAATTTTTGTTTCTCCTGAATATGCAGCTATCATTATTTTCTCCCTGTTTGGAGCCAACACCGAAAGCACGCCCAATATATACATATCTGCATTGTCCTTTTGGAGCTTTTCTGGCAACTGGTAAAAAACCTTTACAGTATCCCCTATATCAACTGTATTTGAAGAGCCTATACCACCGCTCAATAAGGCATCAAAAGCTTCTGAGCTGATCTGTTGGGCAACCACTATTTTCTCACCAGTCGGAAGGAAATATGGAATAAAGCTTAGCATAAAAACTATCAAGACTGCTAATATAGCAAAGGATAGTATTCTGTCTAGCTTATCCTGTTTTTGCCTTAGTTTCTCTGATTTTAGTTTTGTTTGGGTTTTTATTTTCATAGTTATGCGATTTTTTATTTCTGGTATATGTCTCGAAGTTTCATGTTTTTTTGATTTTCATTTAATTTTAGATATTTTGACAACCTATTTATAAGATCATGTATCTCTCTTAATGCTTCTTTCACAGTTTCTGGCTGAACATCATTTCCATAATAGTTAATGCCATTCCTTAATTTTCTGTATCTGTCAAAAACCAGCGAATCTAATTTATCCCCAAGAACTTCTTCAATAAAATATGTTATTGCTTCGTGAGACATGAATTTATAGCCATAAAGATAACCAATAGCTTCGCAATATTGGCGCAAGCCTTCATACAATTCCCCGACAATGGATTTGGTGCTATCCGACTCTAGCTTTATTCTTGTCGCGGTTGCTATCGCTTCCTCAGAGGCTTTGATCAGGCTTTTGGCCTTCAGTCTATCTGGATATACCTTTCTAACATACCCTTCTTCGACGCTTCTCTTAAAATTCATAATATCTCCAACTGGCCAGATAGTGTTATCCCGTTGGCAATGTTGTTGACAAGTTCAGCATTCTTGTCTTTTGCCAATCCCCAAGTTTTTTTGGTGAAGTGATGTATACTGACTTTCCTTCCAAGAACCTTTTCAAATTTTTCCAGCCCCATATCTTTTTTAATGTCTGTTATTATGCAGATATCAATATCGCTTTGCTCATCGTCCATGGCCTTTGAAAAGCTGCCAAATAAAACAATGACTGGGTAGTTATAGACGGTTTCCAGCTCCTCAACTATCACAGATTTTCGCACAAGCTCGAAATTATAATACATCTTAAGGTTCAGATATTTTTTTGATCCAACTTGAGCAACAAATGTGGGGAACGGTTTTGTTGGTTTTTTGGCAAGCAAACCTTCCTTCAGGTAATATAAAATGTATTTCCTGACAGTTGTGTGGTTAATCCCGGTTATCTTTGCCAGATTCCTGATTGTGTACCCTGTATTTGGGTTCCTGAAAAAGAAACCCAATATATCAAATTTTATTTCCATATGTAAATAATTGCTTCCATGTGTTTATAAATGTTTCCATTGTTACATTCTACTACACTAACTTTCTCCGTTTTCACGGTCTCCTTGGTTTTAGTTTTCATATTATTTCCTGTCAGTAATTTGTAGTATCATGATACTAAGTATCAAACTACTGATTTTAAACTTTAACCACCTATTCATCTCCTTTCCATTAGCTCTTGTTTTGATTTTATTTTTCATAATTTCTAAACGGGTCCTCCTATTTTCCTGACTACATGACTAATCGTTTCTGTTATGTATATGTTACCTGATTTGTCTACGGTAATTCCATAAGGAATATATAACATCGCAGAAACTGCTTGGCCATTATCACCTGAATGGCCCATTATTCCTGTTCCAGCAACAACTGTAAGTATTCCGCTTGATTTGTCTACCTTTTTGATTTTATTGTTATCGCTATCGACTATGTAGAGATTGTCAAGGCTATCAAAATAGATTTCTGTCGGCTTGCGCAAACCAGCAGAGGTTGCTTGTCTATCAAACCCATCGCCAGGACTGAAGGAAGGTGTATCACCAGCAAATCTAGATATTTTACCTGTATTTTTATCTATTTTGTAGACAACATGTTCACCATTATCAACTATATATATGTTACCGCCAGAATCTAGAGCGACATCTGTTGGGTCATCTAACCAAGCACTTATTGCCAAACTACCATCTGTCGGGCGAGAACCAAATTGTGATCCAGTACCAGCTATTGTTGTAATTACTCCACTGGCTTTGTCGACCTTTCTGACTCTTTTGTTATATGTGTCGGCTATGTAAATGTTGCCTGAAGAATCTACAGCCACACTCGATGCTCCATTTAGTTGTGATGTGAACGCTGGACCACCATCACCACTAAACCCAGAAATATCAGGATGGCCAGCTATCTTATCAATTAAACCATTACGCAAGCGATAAATAGCCTTTCCGGTGGTTGCATAAATATTATCCTGCGAATCTATAGTAAGACCGGCAAGGGAACTTAAGGTTGTGTTTATAGTTTGAGGTCCAGAGATCATATAACCTGTTACTGTACTTATTATTCCTGTATTTTTGTCAACTTTTCTTACACGCGCGCCTGTTTGTGAACGTGTCTGTGCTATATAAAGATTCCCAGAAGAATCTAAAGCAACACCATAAGGTGATTTATCAGTAACCCCACCAAACCCTAAACTTGTTTGAGTTGCTTGTACACCATCGCTTGTGAATCCTTGTTCTCCATTACCTGCAACTGTTAAAATGGTGCCTTTTACTAATGGCGTGTTTATTGGAGCTGGTATAAACGTGGTCGTTGGTGTCGGACTCGAGGTTGGGCTTGCAGAAGGCGATGGTGTTGTTGTGGGTGATGGGCTTGGTGTGAACGCTGTCGCTGAAACTGTATACTGAATATTACCAGTAATCTCACCTGAATCTGCATAATTGCCGTTTTGGTTTTTGTCAATTGCGGCTTTGGAGATATAAATTTTGTTAATATAAGGCGCTGCAATATCAGTAGAACAGCCTGTTCCAGAAACTGAACAACTTACCCAACCCTGTGTTGACCTTGTTGATTCCTGCCAGATGTAGACTGTCCTGCCATCGCAGCCAGACAAACCAGAAGCGGTTGCTGTTAAAACTTCCTGCCGCGCAACTTGTGTTTTAGATAGTGTTAGGGAAATATCTCCAGAGCATGTACTTGGTGTGATTGGTGCTGGAACTGACGACTGTGTTGGCTGGGTTTTAAGGGTGCCACAACTTCCAGAGACACATGTTAATTTGTTGTTGGTTTCGTCAAATTCTTGGATTAAATCTGATGGGTCAATTATTACATTTATTTTTCCAGTAGATTCAAAAATAGACCTATGATTTGGTTCCAAGTTGTGTTCCAAATAGAAGCATCTGCCATTTTTGACTCCGCCATAATAATATTGAGATTGCTCTGCGTACTCGTGTTTATTTCCTGATGAATCTATAACCTCATACTTCCACGGGAAGCCGTTTAATCCGGGAGTGAATGGTTGAAGATCATCAATCGATCTATGACCATATATGCATACATTAAGACCTAGTCTAGAACTTACATTGAATTTCAGGACATTAATACCTGTCAGTTTTAAATCTGTTCTTGAAACATTAACAAGGATTTCCTGCGGCGATCTCCTGATTTCTTTGTATAAACCTTTCATGAAACGGTCTTTTGCATATATTGTTACTGTGTACAAACCGTCCTCAATATCTGTTAGGGGTAGCTTGAAACCATGGTTTATAGAAGTGTTT
>DATDTO010000010.1:0-9495 GCA_035290825.1 archaeon | reverse complement strand
TTCGTTCATCAATTTCGTAGAAGCGTAAAAGTTTACAGGCACAACCTTCATATCCTCTTTCAGTGGTGGTGGATTATTGCCATATATGGAAGATGTGGAAGCATAGATAACTCTTTTCACACCATTCTCTTTCGCAGCATTCAAAATATTTACAAACCCATCAACGTTAGCAGCTACACTTTCCCTTAACTTCTCCTTAAACATCGGTGATGATGAAGCGGCAGCCTGATTAAAAATAACATCGACATCCTTTGTAATCTTCTTCAACAGCTCAAAATCCCTTATATCACCATGAACCAATTCTATTTTATCTAAAACCCCACTTAGATTCTCTTTCCTACCAAGAACAAAACCATCCAAAACAACAACTTCGTGGCCCTTATTCACCAACTCCTCTGTCAAATTGCTCCCAATAAAACCAGCGCCGCCAGTAACAAGAACCTTCATATTCCCCATATTTAACCCCCATATTTATAAATAAGCTGCTACAAATAATGGTATGAGCGCAGCAGCAAAACTTGTCATTGGTGTAATAATATTTTTGGTTGGTATCTACTGGTATGCGGCTCCGTTATTTGGGCAAAACTTCTTAACAGGTGTTTTCGGCAGCACATTCCATGACTTTGTGATTGTTTTCGGCGGTCTATTTGGCCTATTCTTAATCTTGCTCGGTCTACTCATTGCTTGGATCGAAGCCGAGGACATAAAGTGGGAAAAGAAAGAAAAACAAGAGCAAGCAAAACAACCAGCAAAAAAGAAGGCCAAGAAGAGCAAGTAGACTCATTCTAATATGACTGATTTAAAGGCTACAATAAAAGACTATCTTAGGGTAAATGGCGAAACTCGTGGTGGACAACTTCTACAAGAATTTGCAAAACCGCCATATAAAGCGTCAGATGTCATGTTAGCTCTTTTCGGCTTGAATAGTGGAAGAGAAGTTCTTTTAAGGGAAGAAAGAGACGCTATTTTTTATAAAGTTGCCTAAAGCGTCGAATTCTCAAATTTAACCTTTTAAAAGCTATCTTACTATTTCTTTCTTAAGGTACTTGTGTTATGACTGGTCAAGATGTGGGTATAGTTGGTTACGGCGCGTACGTTCCGAGGTTCAGGATTACGGTTGAAGAAATCGCCAGGGTTTGGGGCCGGAATCCTTCAGACATAAAAGATGGCCTCATGGTTTTTGAGAAAAGCGTGCCTGACACAGATGAAGACACAATAACGATTTCTGTTGAAGCAGCTAAGAATGCGTTGGCACGCGCGAAAATAAACCCTTTGGATATAGGGGCTGTGTATATTGGTTCTGAGTCGCACCCTTATGCAGTCAAGCCTTCCGGGACTGTTGTCGGCGATGCTTTGGGATTAAGCAATCACTTAATGGTCGCAGACTTTGAATTTGCTTGTAAAGCAGGGACAGCGGCGATGCAGGTTTGTTATGGCCTTGTGAAATCTGGTCTTGTAAAATATGGTTTGGCTATAGGTGCTGACACCTCACAAGGAAGGCCAGGCGATGCCTTGGAGTTCACAGCAGCAGCAGGTGGAGCAGCCTTTATAATTGGTCCAGATCCTCTTGCTAAATTAGAAGGCACATATTCATTTACCACAGACACATCAGACTTCTGGAGGCGGGAAGGCGAGGACTATCCAACCCATGCAGCAAGGTTCACAGGAAAACCAGCATACTTCAAGCACGTTTCAACAGCAACAAAAAACTTCATGGAGAGGATGGGGTTAAAGGCAAGCGATTTTGATTACGTTGTCTTTCATATGCCAAATGGAAAATTCCCTACAAAGGTAGCCAAGGATTTAGGCTTCTCCCCAGAGAAAATAAAAGATAGCCTTGTTGTAAAATCCATCGGCAATACCTACTCCGGTTCCAGTCCTTTAGGCCTTTGCAATGTCTTGGATATAGCACAGCCTGGACAAAGGATCTTGATGACCTCTTACGGTTCAGGTGCAGGCTCAGACAGCTTCTCCTGGGTTGTGACAGACAAGATACTTGAAAGAAGGGATCTGGCCCCAAAAACATCACACTACCTAAACAAAAAAGAATACATCGACTACGGCAAGTACGTAAAATTGAGGAAGAAGCTTAAATTGTAGCCTTTCTTTTGTAAAAGAAATGCTACAGTACCGAAAGAAAACATATAGTAAGGAAGTTGAAAATTATGACAATAGAAAAAGACCCGCTTTTAACAGAACTTGAGTGGTTTCCTCGGGAGTATGTAGAAACTCTCAAAGGATCTGGAGTTAGGACTATACGTGGATTTTATCTCAGGTATTTGGGTATAGAGCATGGCTATTTGCCACTACACAGAACTCTAGGAATAGATGAAGGAGTATTAGACAGCTTCATGGAACAGAAAATCGAGCCTTACTTATATCAAGAGTGTAAAAGAGAGCGTGAAAGGAAATTAAAAGAAAAAGAATTAGCTGAATCAGAAGCAATAGAAAATTTGACGGGATTGGCTTGATATTATGACATATAACATTACAGACGCAGATATTAGAATTGGAGCAGTGGTGATGAACACAAGAGCCAGAAGACAGTTCAAACAATACGCAACTGAAATGGGGGTTGATGGGGACAGGCTAAGAGGCGACTTATTCTGTGTGGAGTTTGAAGTCAATCCTGGTGTGTTTAGGATTGTAGGCGACTCATACTATTCAATTGAAAAATCCAAAGTTAGCGGGACAAATCGTGATTGTATAAAAGCCAAAGCCGGCAAACTCGGCGAAAAGCCAGTGGAGAGTTGGTGGTTTTTTTCAATTGATAGCGTAGATGATATGATGGAGTACGGTAAACTAAAAAAGACAGGTTAAATTTATGACACAAAAACGCGTTGCAGTAATAGGCGCGGCCTATACGAAATTTGATGAGCATTGGGACAAGTCCTTAAGGGATTTGGCTACTGAAGCAGGTGGGCGCGCTCTGAAAGATGCGAAGCTTGAGGGGAAGGAATTGCAGGCCTTGTTTATTGGAAATATGTCTGGTGGCAAGTTCATCGGCCAGGAACATTTAGGCGCTTTAGCTGTTGACCAAGCAGGCCTCACACCAATACCTGCAACAAGATGCGAAGGTGCGTGCGCTTCTGGGGCTCTGGCCTTTAGGAAGGCGGTGATGTCAATCCAATCAGGCGACCATGATATAGTGATGGCAGCAGGCGCAGAGAAGATGACTGATATAAAGGGTGAATCAGCTGTAGCCGCCCTTATGGGCGCAGGCGACCACGAGTGGGAGTCGGCGATAGGGTTGACATTTTCTGGTTTGTATGCGTTGATTGCGCGTGCTCATATGAAACAATTTGGCACAACACGCGAACAGATAGCCTCTGTCTCTGTGAACAACCACAAAAACGGCGCATTAAATCCTTTGGCCCAACACCCTTATCCAATTACTCTTGAAGATGTTTTGACATCAACAATGATTTCCGATCCTTTAAGGCTTTTGGACTGCAGTCCAATCACAGACGGCTCGGCCGCGGTTATTTTAGCTTCTGAAGAAATGGTAAAAAAACTTGGAATAGAAAAACCTGTCTGGATTTTGGCAACAGGCCAGGCCTCTGACACGCTAGCATTGCACGACAGAAAATCATTTACAGAAATGGCAGCCACAAAATTCGCAGCAAAAACGGCATATGAGAAAGCCGGTTTAAGTCCGGAAAAAATCAACATAGCCGAAGTGCATGACTGCTTCTCAATAAATGAAATACTTGCAATAGAGGATTTAGGATTTTGCAAAAAAGGAGAAGGTGGGAAATTTGTTGAAGACGGTAAAATTGCCTTAAATGGCGAAAGGCCAATAAACACAATGGGCGGATTGAAATCAATAGGCCACCCAGTTGGAGCTACTGGTATAAGGCAGATCACAGACTTAGTAAAACAGTTGAGGGGTGAAGCGGGAAAGCTTCAGATTAACGGCGCGAAAATAGGGCTTGCGCAAAATGTCGGCGGTTCAGGCGCGACCGCTGTCGTCAGCATATTGGGAGCGGATGTATGAAAGGTCGATTCAATCTGATAAACGATGTTGCAGAAACTTTCGGCGAGCCGAGAGAGGAGATGGAATCCTATATCAGGGTAAGCGAGCTCTCACCAAAAGATGGGCTAGCTGTATTATATTTTGACAAAGACAATGACTGTGGTTATGTTGCTGGAAAGATGAAAGGAAAGATGATCGGAGCAATAAAGTTAAATGGAAAAAGAGAATTTTACAAATGGGAACCAAGAAAGGAGGCTGCTTGATATGTCACATGGATCAGTACCGTTGTTTTGGAGACTGAAGAAGTCAAAGTATAATCTGATTGGCACGAAATGCACTAGCTGTAGCCAGGTGTTTTTCCCACCAAAGACTTTGTGCCCAGACTGCAGGAGCAAAGGCCAACTTGAGGAATTCCAATTTTCTGGCAATGGAGAAATCCTGTCCTACACAATAATCACAACCCCACCGGAAGGGTTTGAGGAATACGCGCCCTACGCGATTGGTCTGATAAAACTGGACGAGGGCGCGAATATTTCCGGTCAGGTTGTCGGCGACGTAACCAAAATCGATATCGGCAAGCGCGTCCAACAAGTCTTCAGGAAAATGTACGAGGACGGCAGTGGAGGAGTCATCCATTACGGGATTAAGTTCCAACTAAGTGGGGAGTAGTTATGTTTGAAGCTGGCCAATTTGCAGAGGCCATAGGGAATAAGGGTGTTTTAAAGGGTGTTGGATTGACGCTATCTAAAAAATACAAAGTCCTGGACGTGGAACGCGACGGGGGAATAGCATTTGTTATAATTGAAAATGATAACGGTCTCAGAATGACATATAATACTCGATGGTTCAGACACACAGAATAATTTTTGAATTTAAATGCTAGAGCCCAATTAATTATATGCGATTTAACAAGTTGTTTGTGGTGCTCCCGTTGGTTTTTGTAGTGTTTATTTCTGGCTGTTCAATCCCAGGTCTAGGCCCCGGAAGCGCGAGCGGCGTCTCTGATATAATTTCCATAGAGTCTGTCATTGCAGAGCCGAGCCCTGTGAAGTCAACACAAACCCTCCTTCTGAAAGCAGAGATCAAGAACAATGGCAAAGACCCTAAAGACAATATCCTTGTAAAGCTTACAAACCCGTGTACAGGAGGCAGTCCAGGCTGGTTTAAGGATGATGTTAAAGTTAATTGTGGTAAAGGCAACATAGACGGTCTAGAATGCTCCAACCTCAACTTTATCGGTGGTGTGAGCAAAACAATCACATGGACCCTACAGGCTGCAGAAACAAAAACAAGGTTACCCGATTGCGAGTTTGCAGTCTCTGTGATCTACTCGCACAAATCCGAGAGCACGGTGCCGATAAGCTTTATCCCATCAACAGAAACAGCAAAGTCAGTGCCTACAGCAGGTTCAGATGTTTTGGGCCCAATAAAGGCGTATGCAGAGATTGATGACGACCAGCCAATAAAAGGCAATTCAAGAGACGGTGCGCCGCAGTATGTGACAGTGATGGTCAATATAGATAATAAAGGCTCAGGTTTCCCAAAGAGCAACATACCTATTACTCAACTAACCTTCGAGCCAGGAACCCTGACACCGAAAGCAGATGAGTGTGAGGTCAAGTCAAAAACAGAAGATATAGAGTTTGAGGATGGGAAAACAAACCCATTGCAGTGCAGGCTGTTAATACCGTCTGACTCAGAGATCAATTCAAACCCAAATTTAAGGACCGTGGCGCTGAAAACAACATTGTCTTATGAATATGAAGTCAGGGACACCACGAAAATAAGGGTCGAACCATGAGTGGATGGAAATAGCTTTTATAAGGTTAATCGTACAATATTCATAATATGGCTAGCAAAAACATGAAGCTTATAGCACTTTTGCCTATTGTTCTAGTGTTGCTTATTTCAGGCTGTTCAAGCAGCAGCGGTCCTGTGACCAGTCCCGGTCTCTCAGTCAGCAACTTCAAATCAGATGTTCAATCAAGCCAACTAAAGCCATTGGCCTCCAACGAGCAGTTTGTTTTAAGTTTGGATGTTTCTAACCAAGGTGACAGGCCAGCTAAAAGTCTCGCAGTTGTGTTGCAAAGGGACGCAGGCCAGTTTTCCGGTGGCCAGACATTAAGGGACTCTTCTGTTTCCGAGCTCGCTGTCGCAGACACACATTCATACACCTTCAACATGAAGGCTCCGCAACTGCCAAACGACATAATCAAAAGCTACACGATTGCAGGAAGGGTTTATTACAATTATGAGACAGACGCTGTGAAAACAATCCAGCTTGTCGGCAAGGATGAGGTGAAGAGAAGAATGGATAACAATCAACAAATACCTTTGTCCGGCGCTGTCCAATACACAAAAGGCCCACTAACAGTTGACATAGGTTCTGGAATAGACTACATCCGCACATCTCAACAGAAAAAGGTTTACCAAGTCCCAATAACTGTGACCAACTCTGGTGGTGGTGTTGTCGCCTACGAGCAATCCTATGGCACATCCAGGGACTATTTAGTTGACGTGAAAATAACAGGCGCATCCCTGATACCAACCAATTCCTGCGGCCAGCAAAAGACAGTGAAATTGGACCAAGGCCAGTCAAGAAAACTTTTGTGCGAATTCTCAGTTGACGACCCAAACACAATCGATGAAACAAAGACAATACAAGTCAACATGCAATACAGCTACTACAAGGACGTTGAAACCATGATTTGGATTGGCCAGAAGACTAATGAGTAAATAGACCTTATTCTATATACACTTTATTTAAAACAAATAAACCAATATTTCTAATGCAATCCAAAATAATCCTATTCCCAGTATTGGTTTTGGCTGTTGTCCTAATCTCCGGATGCACCGGTTTTGATCAACCCACAACCAACTTTGGTGGTCTGTATGTCACTTTTGTCTCTGATCCCCAGCAAGCTGCGCCCGGAACAAATTTACGGCTAAAGGTTGCTGTTGAGAACCAAGCTGACGGCGAGATCACCGATATCAAGGCGAACATAATTGGGCCTATAAAATTGGAACAGTATTCAAACAAACAACTGCTAAAAGGCCAGAAAGACTTCTACACTTGGGGTGAAGACAGTTTGGTCAGAGCGCACACAGACGAGATCCCAATGAACTTCATTTTGAGGCTGAAATACAATTACAAATCAGCAAGTGTAAGCACAGTCCCGATAATCTCACAACAAGAAGCGAGGAGAAGGCGTGATAACAACCAACCTTACCCTGTCCTTACACAATCAAAGGTTTCCGGCCCTGTCACAATTAACTTTGAATCCCTGAACCCGGTTGTTGTTTATGATGTTGGCACAGAGTTCCCTGTCAGGATAACTTTACAAAACATCGGCGGTGGCAATGTGTGTTCAGGCGTCTGTACAGATGAGCCAGACAAAACAGTCAAGCTAAAGATAAAATATGACAACACAAAGCTGACGCTTTTGGACTGCGATTCAACAGAAGAAGTGGAGTTGATAGACACAAACACGCTAAACTGCGGGTTCAAAACAACCTACGCAAACGCCCCAGATGTCAGCGCAGATATAACTTTGGAAACAGATGTTGAATACTGGGTCGAAAAAACAACAAGTGTGCAGATAAAGAAGCCTACAATTTAATTTTTTGCAAAATCCAACAAGCCTTTCTGCCCTAATTTTTTGGGTTTTTCTTTTTTTGTTTTGACTTCATTTTCAATATCCTTGATTTCTTTCTGAACAGACTTCATCCTCACAAGGTTTAGCTTCTCCTCATCTTCCTTCTTGAATACGGGCACACCGTAAATACCGTCGAATCCAGGCAAAATCTTGACACCACCTTGCCTTATCCTGATTATATTTTCTGCGATTTGTGGGTCTACAACCTTTGCCAGTTCATCTTTTTGTGCATCAGCCAAAACATTAAATTCAGATCCAAACCTTTCTATCAGTTTGTAATATGCCTGCCACACAGGTTTGGATGCTGGATTCCCAGAACCAATGCTGAATGCAATGGTTTCAGAAAGGGGGATGACAGACTTGAACGTAGGCCTGTTTTTTGGTTTGTAGCCTTCTGGTCTGTCAGCTAGTTGTTCTATCCTGCTCAACACACCGACAGTCAGTTTTTTCTTGCACTTTGGGCAAACCTCACCAATCTTTTTTGACTCTTCTGGGTTCAAACAGACGCCGCACAACCTATGTCCGTCAACATGATATTTGCCGTAAGATGGGTCCACCTCTATTGTCTCTGCAAGGCCTTCACCTGTCCTGATGGAGTGCAAAATATTGTTGTAAGAAAGGTCTTTTGCTTCAAATACAGTGACCTCGCGGCCAAGGCGCCATGGCCAATAAGAGTGGTTGTCGGAAAAAGAGACTAGTTGGATGTTGTCTAATTGTGATAGTCTCCAGTTCATTGCAGGATCGCTTGACAGGCCGGTTTCAATAGCATGTATGTGCTTTGCCTTCTCCTGGAAACACTCCTTTATCGAGTCAAAACCAGTTTTTGAACCAAACAAACCGAACCACGGTGTCCAAGAATGAGCTGGAATAATTTCTATTTTATCTGAAATTGATTGCATCATCTCAACCAGCTCTATGCACGAAAACCCAAATATAGGACGACCATCATAATCCAAACGTCCTCTCTTTCCAAGCGCCTCGATTATCTGGTCTGCGACAGCTTGGTTTGGGGAGAAAATCAGGTTGTGTATCCTCCTACCTTTGCCGCCTTGAGAGTACATCAAAGAAACTTCTGTCTGCCACAAAAAAGGGAATCCTGTCTTGCTCCACAAAATACCATTCTCATCCTCTTTCAAATTCTCCTTGATTTCCTTGTTCCAGATTGGGTGTTGGAAATCCCCTGTACCAAGTAATGTGATCCCTTTCACCTTTGCGTATTTTTCCAAGTTTGGCAATGTGAGGTCCTTAGAACAGGCCCTCGCAAACCTGCTGTGGATTTGAAGATCAGCTACTATTTTCATATGTACTCTTTCTTTTCCAAAAAGAAAGTCTAGTGGGCCCACTGGGGATCGAACCCAGGACCACCTGCGTTTACAATTGGAAAATTTCTCTTCCAACCTTTTTACGCAAGCAGTTGCATGAACAAAATGTTCAAGTGCCTTATAAGACATTCACAAACTATCTACAATAGTTTTAGGTGCTCTGCCACTGAGCTATGGGCCCTTATATGATAAAATATAATTATTGCTGTTTTGGTTATTAAAGTGTTTATTCGGCTAAACATTTACCCAAAAACAAACCAGCCTTTCTGTCTAGCTGTTTCTGCTAATTTTCCATTGCCCACAACAAGTCTGACTTTTGAATATTCTAACATTGGCTCATCGTTTGGAGAATCCCCAGCGCCTAATATAGGCCTCTGGTCTGTTGATATATGTGTTTTTATTCCTTGTACTTTACCACCTAATACAGTAACAGGACCAATTATTCTATCTGTAAAAACTCCATCTACTTCCTGTTCACTTGTAATTCCCAAACAACTACAGGAACAGTCAGAAAAATACCTGTCTAACATGAACTCTACCA
>DATDTO010000009.1:0-7075 GCA_035290825.1 archaeon | reverse complement strand
TCTATTTGACATAAACTTTTTCTTCAAGAGAAAAATCACTATTAATCCTTTAATTGTTTCCTCAGCTGTTTGCCTAGCTCAACTGATTTTTCAAAGATGTGTTCAAGTTCCTTCATCGTCAGCCCTTCTGTTCCGCCTTTTTGCAGTGAGCAGATGTTTCCGTCATCCTTTGTGCCGACTGTGACCCTTGATGTAGCCACGCTTTCCTCGCCTTCGGTTGGGTCTGCAAATAAGTTGTTGCCAATTTTTATGTGCGTTACAGTTACTGGTTTACAAACCATTGGGACCTTCTTGTTTGTTTTCTCCCCGATCACAACTTTGTCATCTTCAACTTTTGGCAATTTAGCATTCATCAATGCAGCTGCTGCAGCAAGCGTGCCTGCGTCGATAAGGTTTCCGCCGTTATCAAGGACATGGAGGTCTATGTTGACTATCCACACCTTTTCGCCTTCCTTTATGCATAACTTTTCAAGGTCAATTGCATGCGATTCCCTGACTGCCCGATCGACCAACCTGGCAAACTCTATTGAGTTTTCTGTTGGCGGGCCACGCTCATATTCAGGTGAGGCCAATGGTGATAGTTCAGAACCGACCATAAGCACCCCTTCATTCGGCGTGTCTGCAAAAGGTTCTTTTATATCCATCTTAATCCCTGCAATCACTTGCGTTGTGCCAAGCCTTACTAATGCTGAGCCTTCTGCTTTTTCTATTGGATTTTTTTCTATAACAATCTGCCTGAACTCGTCAGCCTTCCTGTCGTCAAGCCTGCGACCGCTCAAGGCAATGTCGACCAAATACTGGTTTCTTGATATCATAATTTATGCCTTTGCCTCCACAAGTTTAAGGTTGCTTATCCACCTCTCTTTAAGTGCTTCCTTCTGCTTTTCATAGAGCTCTTCACAACCTTTGATTGCTAATTTTATCACATTTTCAACATCCTTTACTGGTAGGTCGCCGTCCATCTGTAATAGTGTGATTTTTTTCTCGCGCGGCATGTATGCAACTGGCAAATCGCAGAATGTGACATCCTCTTCCTTCCCTGCAACATCAAGTATGTAGTCATTGTCTATTTTTCCTGCGGTGCATGCTGCGACCAAGTCTTTCATTGGTATACCAGCATCAGCCAATGCAATTGATGCGGCATTCAAAGCTGCTACCCTTGTTGATGCCTCTGCCTGAAGTATGTCTATTTGGACTTCTATAACCGCTTTTGGGAACTCTTCAAGGCATATCGCAGCTTCCAAAGCCTGCCTAATAACTTTAGAAATCTCAGTGCTTCTTCTTGAAGGCCCTGGTCTCACCCTTTCATCAGTTGAAAATGGTGCCATGCTGTATGTCAGTTTTAGGACTGCCTTGGTGGAATCCTGTTGGTGTTTGGAGTGCAATTTCCTTGGCCCATAAACGCCTGCAATAGCCATTGTCCTGCCTAATTTTACCATTGCTGAGCCCTTTGCCCTTTTAAGGACGCCTGCTTGCATTGTTATCGGCCTTATCTCATCAGGTTTTCTTCCGTCTATTCTTTTCATATAATATCACCTTATTATCCACCGTCGCCGGCTCCTTGGTCTTCTCTTTTAGCTTGGAAATCGCTAAAGTTCCCTGAACTTTCTGCTGGAGCCTCTTCTTCCTGT
This sequence comes from archaeon, assembly GCA_035290825.1. Lineage (GTDB taxonomy): Archaea > Aenigmatarchaeota > Aenigmatarchaeia > QMZP01 > JACQNV01 > JACQNV01. Next base: position 5,444 of record DATDTO010000009.1, on the reverse strand, counting down.
GGTTGCGGCACAAAGCCTTTTGGCAGCTTGTTTTGGATAAATTTCTCAATCCTGTCTGTCAACCCTTCAATGTGCGCTTCCCTATCTATCTTGTCAACAACTTCTGTAACAAGGGCATCCTTTTCCCCATTCATCCAGACAACCCCGTTCTGGCCGACAATCACATTGCACCCTGTCATCCTTTTTATCATGCTGATCATGGAGCCTTGCCTTCCAATAAGCCTTGGGACTTTTACAGGGCTGATGTTTATCACTTTTCCACCGAATAGTTTTCTGGCCCTTGGGTCTTGCATTGAAACATTTATCCCCTGTCTTGTGCAAGAAACAACTTTTGAATATATGAGGTCGCCTACATTGTATATCTTTGACAAATCTGTGCCTGACCTTATGAATCCTCTAACACCTGACAAAGGTAAGAAAGCGCTGCCTGGAGTGTCGAGGTCTATGAACCAGCCTGCTGTGTGTATATCTTCCACTTCACCAATTATCATGTCGCCCATCTGCGGTGTGTAAACGCCTGCCAAAGGCACGACTGATATGACGTGGTTTTCCACACCAACTATTCCAAGCCTTTTTGAGTATATGGAGTCTCCGTCCCTGAAACAGTTTCTGCCTGGTATGTACTCTATTGAGCTTATTATTTTGTCACCTGGGACCACAAAATCGTGGTCTTTCTTCAATAAATTTGGGTCATCTACTTTTTGTTGAGCTACTGCTTGTTCTTCCATATTCAACCTATTTTACCTCCTATTCTTATAAGCTTATCATTTTATTGTTTTCCCTAGTATTATAGTTTCTTTTGGGTACTGTAGCATTTTCTTTTCTAAAGAAAAGGCTACACAGCCTCCCTCTTTACTATTTTGGTCTCGACTCGGCCTTGAGTTAAGCTGTTTATTTTGTCGTATAGTTGTGTCTGCAGGCCTGCGGAAATCGTGACCTGAATAAACCAATAGTCAGCCTTCCATTCTTCGCTCTCTATCGTGGCCAATTCCCTTATTGCATGGCCTACGCGGCCTGCTTGGTCTGCCGGCACCCTTATCGCCACCGTGACCTTTTCAAAGGATATCGGGATCAGTGTTTGTATCTCCTCTATTATTTCCTTTATCTGGTCTTTCGCGGATTTGAAAGGGTCTATATCCACACGGACTTCTGCCATCGCGTTAAGTATCCTTTGCTGTGGATGCGGATTATGAGTTTTTGGGTCAACCCCCTGCTTGGAAATTATCGATGCAATCTCCAACCTCTTTTCCTCGGTCAGCTTCCTTCGTTGCTCGGTTGTCAGCTGCACTGTACCTTCCCTTATTATGATTTCCGAAATCTTTAGTATGTCGGTTGTTTTGAAGGCTTTTTTTAGATCTTCTGTCGAGGCACGCTCGCCTTTCTTGGAGTCTTTAAACACAAGGTTTGCTGCCAGTATGTTTTCTATAGAATAGGGCTTGCCTTTCTTGAATTCCAAAGCTTTTTCAGGATCAACAAGAATTTCAAAATCCGTATTCTCCTTTCTTATCTTCGCAATTACAGCCTCGTCAACAGAAACCATATTTAATAGGCTAGTACAAGATCAGATAAAAAATGTTTCATTTACTAAGTCTTGATATCTCATCCTCTGAAAGCCTTCTGAAATCATTAAGTTTGATGACCGACACCTCGATGTCTTTTGCTTCAATGTCTTTTTCACCTGACCTTAAAGCGTTAAGCACCAGCTTTACTGCCTCCTCCTCCTTCATTTTTGGCTTGTAACCGGTCTCAAAAACTTTTTTGGATTTGTCAGAACCTCGACCAATTGATTGTGCATACCATTCTATGATTGTGCCTGATGGGTCTGTTTCAAAAAGCCTTGGGCCTGTCTCGTCCACACCGCCTATCAAAAAGCCGACACCAAATGGACGGACACCAGCATACTGGGTCACGATGTGTTTTTTGTCTGCGATGTGTTTTGTAAGTGTGCTTATGGAAATTGGGCCGCCGTATGTGATTTTGGCTATCTGGGATTTTACCCTACCAAATTCAACCAAATCCCTTGCATCGGCCAAAAGGCCTGAACTTGTAAGGCCTGCGTGGTCATCTATCTGGAAGATCTTTTTTGAGGAGCCGTCAACCGCAAGCTGCGCTGTTGTTTTTATTGCGCCCAGAACCACAGAATCCTCTGTCCTTAACCCAACAGAAGTGCTGCCTTTCTTGACTGCCTGCCTTGCATACTCTACCTGCAATAGCCTGCCGTCTGGAGAGAAAACAGTTATTGCCCGATCATAAGCCATGTAGCTTGGTGGTACTGGTTGCATAATATCTTATTTGAATAATTTAGTAAATCTTATATCCTGTCCATGAGTTTATTAGTATAATATAAATTGATATATTTATAAGCGTGTTTTGTCTATGGTTTCTTTTATTGTTGTCGAGAAAAGGCTGAAAAAGTACATAGGTAATAGGGCATATGTGGATGAAAGGATTGTAAAACCCGGATCCTTTATTTACTCTGAATTCGTAAGGAATGTTTTTAAGGAACACCCACTTTACTACACAAAAAGAAAACAGAGAAGAGTCCGAGGGTTAAATGCTAGACTGATGCTGGACAGGCCAATAAAAATGACTCCCAAAAGGCGCAGGTTGGCAGCTATGTTTGGTTACAGGGAGGATGAAACTCATTATGATGCAGAATTCTTTCCTGTAACACCTGAAGATAGGATTCTAACTCATACCACCGTGTTCTTTAATAACGGGTCTCTTGTGGACCCAGAAAAGCCAATACCCACATTAGACCAGCAGGTGAAAAGTGGTGTTGTTGGAAACCCAGACGAAAATAGACAAACATACCTTAGATCTCCAAGAATGTCTAGAAGCGCGCGCGATTGCTGCATTTTATCATCGGGTGAATATACAACAGAGTTAGAGATAGATGTGGAAACACTTTTAAAATATAGAACGATTTTTCACGATCCAGAGGGCACTGTTTGCCGCGGAGAATATAGGAAGACGTTTGTGGTTTTTGGCGGGATCCCGACGCAGGCAATTGTTGGCTTTAAAATGTATGATGATTAGCTGCGGTTGGCTGCACACAACACATTTAAGTTTTAACAACATTCTTATTCCATGAACTGGGTAGATTTGGCTTTTCAGAGGTTTGAGCAGGCTGTTGGCAGACAAGAATATTTAGACTATGCAGAAGGCAATCCCTACGCTGAAGTTGATGCCCAACACTTCAGGGATGTTGGCAGACTTGTTGTTGATTTATGGGGAAGAAAATATGATCCTGCATGCCCTATTGCGCTGGTGATTGCGGCGAGGTATCACGATTTTGACAGAGTCTTCCCTTTAGGCCACTCAGTTGATCTTGGAATAAGGACTAAAAGGCGGATGATCGACACTAAAAGCCTTCCGGACTCTGGGTACTCAGATAATCACATAAAAACAGTAGTCCATCCAAAAAATTGTGCTGCTATTTTCAGGGATTATAATCCAGATTTTCCCCAGACTCTCCAGAGGGATGTTTCTTTTTTGATAGAAAGGCACGAGGTTGGCGCTGAAATAGAAGGTGGTAAATTTGTCAGGGGAATGGATGAGTTTACTGGAAGGTTCTGCTTAAACCAAGCGGCTGATGTGCTTTGCGAGGCAGACGGATTGAGTTTTTTTTCAGTTAATATTTACTCTTATGTTAAAGGTAGAGCTCCAGGAAGGGTAAGGGAAAAAATAAGGTTTAGTTTCAGTAAGCTGTCGGCACAAGGACAAGATTTGGCAAGGGGAATGGAATACCACAGTGTAGAACACAAAGGGGCAATAATTGATGTGGACGCGCTTGTTAGGGAGGCTGTTGGTTAATTATGAGAAAGATAATCTGTGGATTGGCTGCTGGTGTATTGGCGGGATTTCTTTTTGCCGGGACATGTAAAAGGGAAGAACCAGTTGAGACGCAAGACAGAAAGATGACGAGAGAAATGATGGTGTATCTTGAGGAGAATGGAGATAGTTTTGGTCCAGTGCATCAACCTTTCAGAGATGTTCCATTTCTTGAAAAAGTAGAATGGACAGAAGCATTGGCGTTTTCTAGAAGAGCGGACACTAAATATGGAGGGTGCATAATATCAACATCTATAGGGGGCGCTTTTCATATTGGTTATGTAGAATTCCTATCCGGTTTTACAGATGAAGACCACAATGGCTGTCCAGATATTCTTAATGTTGGTGTATATGGAGATCCTATTTTTATTTATGACAAGCAAATAGAAGATATCCAACAACCGTACAGATTTATTCTAAAAGGCGTATACAGGGGGCTTTTAAGAGAGGCGCATAGGCAACTAATATCAGATCATTTAGATTGAGTTGATGTGCCTTTAATCGTCCCGGACACGCGGGTTGTCTGGAAGATCACTTTACTGTCGCCGACTTGGTGGATGAGGGCAAGGCTCATCTTGATTTTGTCAACATATAGATGCGAGCATTTTATAAGGCCTGTTTGCTGTTTTTGGTTCCATGTGTTTTTGATTATCTGGACATTGGCTCTTGCAGTATCATCGTCGCCAAGAAAACCTAAAACAGAACTCCAGACAGCATTGCGCATGTCGTTGTAGTTCACTTGCGAATCTGAGTGGAGCTTGAAGGCTATGTAACGCTTTTTTTCCCGCAGGCTTGACATGTTTCTCAACTTCATTTAGACAACCTCCACACCTGGCATGACCCATTTACCAGATAGCCTTTTCTTGTTTTCAAATAACTTCGACCCTGAAAACGATTTTTTTATTTCCGGGTCTTGGAAACCGAGATATTTTCCAAAGGATAAAAGGTCTGAGGCTGCGCGCATATTCCATGGAGACCAGGAACCGGAGGTTATGACAAAAGGCGCTTTATATTTTTTCACCAGCTTCGCATTTTGCAATAAACTTTTCAGAATAGAAGACCTTGTTTTTTTGTAGGAGTAGATTACATCATTAAGGCTGAATTCTATTAACACGCCGTTTTTCTTGGCCAGCTTTACCATCACTTGGTCTAGACCAGAATCTTGCCTCAACTCTTGGCTTGGGTCTTTTGCTTCTGGGTGCACAAGGACGTCCACTTCTGCCGTTTCTACAGCAGCCCTGTTTACCTCCAGATCGCCGCCATGGACAAGGATTAGCTCCACGTCTTTCCTGATTTGCTTGGCTATCCTGACAACATTCTGGGCTTTATCCTTTATTTCCACACCAACCGCGATGTCAATTTCTTTTTTGAAAGGTTCAACCTGGCGTTTAAAACCCTCCAATTCTTCATGGTCTATCCAATTGGTTATCAGGCCAATGCCTGTCATGCCAAGAAGTTTAGCCATCTTAATGGTTTCCTCTAGATTCTCTGTATGGACGTGGAGGTCATAGAATTGCATAGTATAAGTAGTTTTAGTGGGGTTAAAAACAAAAATTAAAGGGTTTAAGCAGCTGGTTTTAAACCAGAATCGGTTCTTGTTTGCCCTTGTG
>DATDTO010000008.1:0-4400 GCA_035290825.1 archaeon | reverse complement strand
TTGTCGGGGCCGAAGACTTCTTGAACAAGAATATTCCTGGACTTTTTAGTGTAATTATCCTCTCTTTTATTTTACTTTTTTTCAAATCTCTGAAATATTGCTTCATAAAAATAGGAAGCTCTTTTTCATACTTTTCATCATCAATCCCTGTAACAAGCACTTCCTTTTTAGTTTTTAGTATATCCTTCAAAAAATATTTCAAGCCCTCTTTCCCTTTGAAAACCTCAACTTTTGTGTCCTCTTTTGGAGCCTTCTGCATTGCTAGAAGCTCTGGAAAAATTCTGTCAACTTCCTTTTCCTGCTCTTCAAGGATTTTCTTTTTCTCTTCTAGACACTGTTTTATTTTTTCTGGAGATGTTGCTTGAAAATATTTTTTTGATCCTTGATAAACATGTGTAACAAGACCTTTTTCCATCAACTTTTCAAGTTTGTCGTATACGTGAGCCCTGTATATACCTGTTTTCTTTCCAAGTTCATATGCTGTGATTGTCCCTGTTCTCAGAAGAGTTAGATATATTTTTATCTCATTCTCTCGTAGACCTAAATCTGTCAAGATTTTTGTATCCATAAAATATTTTTCTTTCCCAAGCTTAAATAGTCGTACCATATAGGTGCGACATAAGTTTATATTACAAGAAATGTTACTAATTATAAGTGATAAATATGATAGATAAATCTTGGCTAAATACCCCAGCATATGTCGGTGCAAGCAGAATTAGCATAAAGGGGAGTCCTGCAAACAGGCTGTTTTTTGTTTACAGAACAGTTGGATGCGAGTATGATAAAAACAAAAAGGGTTGCACGATGTGCAATTTTGCAGAGTATGCAAGCCCAGATGTGACAGGGGAGAACTTGAATGCGCAGCACAATCAAGCAATAGAGCTCCTGAGGCAAGGATGCTTTGAACATTTTGATTTAGCTACAATTGGAAATTTCTACAACGATAGGGAAATAGCACCAGAAACTAGAAGGCAACTATTGTCTAGAACAGCCCCCATGTCAGCAGTGAAGAGGGTTCTCACAGAGTCGAGAAGAGGGTATACAACAGCAGAAAAGTTGAGAGAAGCCAAAGCTTGTTTGAGAGAGGACCAAATTCTGGAATTCGCATTTGGTTATGAGTCTATTAATCCAGAAATAAGGAATGGTATTCTGAACAAGAAAGTTCCAGAAGAGCATCTAGATGAAACAATACAAATGTGTGGGGAGGTTGGCTTAGATTTTGTGTCTTATGTGCTTATTAAGCCGCCTAAAAGTTCTGAGGCAGAAGCAATGAAGGATGCAGTAGACACTGCTATACACGTCCTTGAAAAGGCTGAAAGATATGGTGTGTATGCAAGAGTAGCTTTTGAACCGGTGTTTGTTGTGAGGGGCAAGCCAATAGAAACCCTTTTCCTATCTGGAAATTACAAGCCACCAAAACTTTGGACTGTCGCAGAAACTCTAATACAAACAGCTAAACGAATGGGGGTGACAAACACAGAAGGTAAACTGTTTGTTGGTTTAAGCGATGAGAACCTTTCTGGCGGTAGGAAAGCCCACAACTGCGGTTCGTGTGACAGTCGTGTAGAAGCAGCAATCCAACAGTTTAATGCCGATCAGGACGTTTCAAAACTCAGGGAACTTTATCATGAGTGCAAGGATGAGTGGGAGAAGTCTCTATGAAAGATTTCGTAGATCACTCTGTGTTCTTAGGTATGCACAGCAAAGATGAAAAAACAAGGATTGCTTGCAAGAACTTTTTTGTGAGCCGCCTCAAAAACAAAAAGAAGATCTGGATGAGTTTTGAACAAGTTGGAAAGTGTGACGACATGATCTGGAGCCTTCCAAGAAAAAAGCAGGACGCATACTATCCTTTCATGGACAACCTGCACACTGTTATGAAGATTGATAGGATACCTTATAGCAAATCGGATATTGATATAACACTAAACAAAAAAGATCTTGAATATATAGACTTCCTTCAAAGGTTAACTGTTGGAATGGCGATTTCTAGAAAAGGTGTTCTATATACAACGAATCAAACCTTGCTTTCCAGGAAATCACCAGTGACCAAGCCTGTACTCTCAAGTGAACTTTACTTCCCAAAGAACCTAGAAAAACTTTACCAGAAATCTTTGGAGTTGAGAGTGTGACAATCCCTAACTCGTCTCCAACATCCCCTCAGAAATCAACACTTCGCAAACCCTAAACAGCTCTATTGTCACCGTCTCCTTTGTCAGTTCGCCTGCAGAGACTCTTTTTGCGATGCTCTCGACCATATCCATCAGCCTCTGATTTTTGAAAAATATTTCGGTTTTGGCGCCGCGGATGCCACGCTTGTATTGGGAAATTGCAGGTTGTGTGGTCCCCAGTTTAATAGCGGCCTGCTTCTGCGACAGACCATATATCTCAATAAGCTTCTTTGCTATGATCCCTCGCATTGCTGGCATGACTTCCCTAATAAGGACTTCCGAAAGCACTCTGCCCATAAAAAGATGAATTTAGTTTGTTAATATATTGGGGGAGGTTATATATAACGGCGTTATCCAATCAATATATCATTCAAACAACAATTACTCCGTATGCTCACGAAACCTGGTCTGAAGAAGGAATTTTCCAAGGACTGGAAGAAATATTACCAGGTTGAGCTATTCAAGGAGAAAGGGTTTACAAGGAAGTTGTGCTCAAAATGTGGCAAGGCTTTCTGGACGCTGAACCAGGAACGGTCTTTCTGCGGCGACTCGCCGTGTCAAAACTATGAATTCATAGGTAAACCAATCACCAACAAAAAATACGATTACATCGAGATGTGGAAGGCCTTTGAGAAGTTTTTTGTCCAGAATGGCCACACGTCAATACCAAGGTATCCTGTGATAGACAGATGGAGACAGGACCTCTACTTCACGATTGCCTCAATACAAGATTTCCAAAGGCTTGACAACGGCAACATGACTTTTGTCTATCCTGCAAACCCGTTGATTGTGCCTCAAGTCTCGCTAAGGTTTGGAGACATCCAGAATGTTGGTGTGACCGGTCGCCACCTGACAAGTTTTGTGATGTCTGGCCAGCATGCCTTTAATTATCCAAAAGAGAAAGGCTCCTATTTCAAGGACAAATGTATAGAGCTGAATTTTAATTTTTTGAACAAAGCCCTTGGCATACCGGAGAAAGAACTTGTTTACCATGAGGATTTCTGGTCGATGCCCGACTTTTCTGAATTCGGCCCCTCACTGGAAACGTTCAGCCAAGGACTTGAACTTGTAAACTCCGTATTCACTGAATTCCAGTCAGATGACCAAAAGACTTTCCGGCCTTTGGATATGAAAGTGATAGACGTTGGTTGGGGGCACGAAAGGCTGGTTTGGTTTTCAAACGGCACAGAGGCTGCATACGATTGCCTTTTCGGGCCTGTCACAGATTATATGAAGAAAGCTTCTGGAATCAGGGTTGACCCAAAAATATTTTCAAAGTATTCCAAGCTGGCTGGCGGCCTTGACATTGATGAGAAAATAAACATGGATGCTGTAAGGAAAAAAATAGCTGATTCTGTTGGCATATCTGTAAAAGACCTTGTGAACCAACTCGAGCCGCTCACAGCAATATATGCGATCGCAGACCACACAAGAACGCTCTTGTTCGCAATCGCAGACGGTGGAATACCATCAAATATTGGCGGCGGCTACAATTTAAGGGTTATACTGAGGCGCTGCCTGTCCTTCATAAAGGAGTATGGTCTGGACATACATCTGATTGACATCGCAGAAAAGCACGCCAAGTTTTTGAAACCTGTATTTCCTGAATTAGAAAGTGCTTTGGAAAACATGGGAAAAATATTGGATGTGGAGACAGATAAATACAAAAAGACAGTTGATGAGGGCAGGAAGCTTGTTGTGAGCATGATAAAGTCTGGGGACGAGTTCGATGAGTCCAGCCTTGTAAAATTATATGAATCCCATGGCATAACACCAGAAACAGTTAAGGAGTTCGGGAAAGAAAACAAGATTGAGGTGCAGATCCCAGAGAACTTCTACGGTCTCCTTTCAAAAGGCCACATTCTGGAGAAGAAGGAAAACAAGAAGATAAAGCTGGATTTGACAGGGCTTCCTGACACCAAACTTTTGTTCTACAAGAACCCAGAGAAAAAAGAGTTTGATGCAAAGGTTTTGAAGGTCTTGGACTCTGAAGACAAAAAGTTTAAATGGATTATTTTGGACGAGACATTATTTTATCCAGAAGGCGGCGGCCAGGAGTGGGACCTTGGAAAAATCAACGGTTGTGAAATTGTGGATGTCCAGAAATTTGGCCATATAGCCGCCCACAAAGTTACCGGTGGAAGTTTCAAAGTTGGAGAAAAAATTCACGGTACAATAGACTGGAACAGAAGGACGCAGCTAATGCATCATCACACAGCGATCCACATA
>DATDTO010000007.1:0-11150 GCA_035290825.1 archaeon | reverse complement strand
GTATAGAGTCCCTGAAATCAGAAATGGAAAAGCTAGTTTTGGAGAAGTTTGGTATAACACTAAAAGTAGTTTAGTGAGGCCGCTGAGATTTGAACTCAGGTCGCCAGCATTCTGTACCATCACAACTGAAATGAGTCAGTTCAGTAGCTTGGTTCCCCAAGCTGGAATCCTAGACCAAGCTGTCCATCCTTGGATTTCTCCAACCTTACTTGTAAACGTTTTCAACGAAGATTGGAAATAGATCTCCAGATAGATTGGAAAGAGATCTATTTCGTCCCTTCAAGGGTTATAAGGCTCTTTCTTTTTGAAAAGAAAGAGGGTATACTAGACTACGGCCCCATCGCATTTTATTTAAGTGCAAGCAATAAATAATACACATATGGACGAAAAGAAAATTGAGCTCTTTGTGGTGTTCCAGGAAAAGTTGGGGATCCTGCTTAATGATAAAGGGTTTAGGGAAGCGTTTTTGGAGCCGATGCTATACTCAGGTATCACAGACGAGCACCTAGAAAAGATAATAAACTACATCCTAGACGACGAGGAAGTAAAAACCTTGGTTGAAGGGATGGCAGCAAGTGAAGTAAAAGCAGACCTAAAAATCCTGCTGAAAAAGCTCATAGAAAGGTTCACAAAATTCAAATCAGAAACAAGCGATGATTATATTGGTTGAATATGAAATTGATGTTCTCGGGTATATTTTTGTTTATCGCTGTTTTAGTTTTTTCAGGTTCTGTTTTTGCAGTTCCAGAGCCCCCTGGAGAGTATATAGGCAATTTAATACTCACACAGCAATTTTCCAATGAGCCAATTCAAATAGTTTCAACTCCCCAAAACACTCACTACCTTGTTACTAACAAGCAATCTTACTATTCTGCAAACGGCAAAAACTGGGAAATTAAAAATAGCGACCTGCCAACAGCTGGGGGGTTGGCTATAGATTCCTCAGGAAACCTCTATATAAGCGGTTCAGATGTTTACAAATCAATTGATGGGGGAGTCACATGGAATAGGGTTGGGCAAGCAGGGGAATTGGGTTCTACACCCAACCTAAAAGTAAAAATTGTCCAAGGAACATTGTATGCCTGGCATCCAGACCAAGGACTCTATTATTATAATCCCTCACTGGGGCATTGGTATATTGTCATTAGCCCCACCCAATACAAAGTTTATGACTTCATGATTGTTGGTGATAATGCTTATTATGTTGGCGTTCAAAACGGAGAGGTTAAACTCTTCCATGGACTGACACCAAAAGGCACCATTACAGGCGCGACTGTTCCATCTTACACAACATTGTATAGAAAACTGCTCACTTATTATGATGGCGCATTCTATGTAATCTTGAAAAAAACAGCAGGTGGTGGAGCCATATACAAGTCTTCAGATTTCGGTCAGACATGGGAAAAAGTCCATGATACCCCAGATGCGCCAGCAAGCATAAGCTCCAGCACAGTAAACGGCATACAAGTTGTAACTTCTGGCAAAGTTTGGAGATCCTGGAGCGGCGCTGTGTGGAAAGAAGTAAAACAATTTACTGGTGGTGGTATAGACATTGTTTCAACCAATGCTGACAAGCAGACAATAGTCGCTGCTGGATATTCTATGTACACATATGACAGGAATGCCTACCCAATCCTTAATCTTACAAAAAACTATAACATAAATCCTGGACAGACACAGCAACTAACTGCTAATGTGCAAGATCTTGATGATTCACAATTCACTTATAGCTGGACAAAAGTCAGCGGCCCAATAAATTATACATTAACAGGATCAACAACCCAGATAGCAACCTTCTCCTCACCAAAAGACGGCACATACAAAATTAATTTGACTGTAACAGATATGACTGGAGGCAAAACAACAGAAACAGTGACAGTCATTGTCGGTTCTGGAACAGAGTTATCAGCAAACGCCGGCCAAGATAAAACATGTCATGTGGGCTCAGAGTGCTATCTTTACAGCCTTAACGCCTATCCAACCGCAACATATTTATGGCAGCAACTTTCAGGCCCCCCAATCACATGGAAAACGGCAAATCAAACAACAGGAGCGTTTACCCCAACAACACTAGGCACATATGTAATAAAATTAACAATAGCAGTCAATGGTACCTCAGCAACAGATGAAGTAATAGTCACAGTTAATAATCATGCCCCTGTTATTGATGTCACAGCTTCCCAGCTTTGTGTTGTCGAAAAAGAATGCCAAATAAACTCTACTGTGGCAGACCAAGATCCAACCGATGCAATAACCATAAAATGGCTTTATAATCTTGTCCCCCTAGATGATCCTGCCTTCACATCGGCTGATTTGGAAGTTGTTAGGGGCGCAAATACCCAGAGATTAGTAATAATTCCATATAAGGAAGACTATTATACTCTGACTATAAGCGCAGCTGACGGATTTATAGTTAATGGAAAAACAACAGTCTCAAAATCAGTAACCTTGCAGGTGGTCGACCAAAAATCATTTGATGAAATTCAGACCAGCGGTTTGCCTATAGCTAATGCTGGCGAAAATCAAACAGTAAATGTAAACCAGGAGATTATATTAAGCGGGAATAGGAGCTTTGACCCATTTCGTAACTTAATAAACTTTTCTTGGGATCAGATTTCCGGACCCCAGATTACAATTAATAATGCAAATACAGTTAACCCAACTTTTACACCAAGTGAAATAGGGGTTTATATTATCAGACTGAATGTAACAAACAGTCTTGGATCCAGTGATTTTAGTGATGTGACAATCAATGTTCTTGCAGAAGGTCAATCAACACCATCACCAACAGTCACACAGGCGGCATCTACCGAATTAGTATCACCACAACCAACAGCTTCAACAGAAGTTGGAAACAAGCCACCTGTAATCCAAGTAAAGGAAACATTGGAAGCTAAACTTGGTGAACAAATAACAGTAGACAGCTTGGCTGTTGATCCTGAAGGTGGAGAGCTAACTTATTCCTGGAACCAAATAGGCGGAGAAGAAATAAACATAGAAAATAAGGCTTCTCCAACACTAAAATTTACAGGATCGAAATCCGGATTATATACTTTTGAAATTACAGTGACAGATAGAGACGGAAAGACAGCAACAAAAAGGGTTGCTGTAAAATTAACAGAGGTTGCAAAACCATTACAGGGAGAGCAAAATATTTTACTGTGGATAGTAATTGGTATTATTTCTATAGTTGTTGTAGTTGGTCTGGTTTTTTGGAAAATTAAAAGAAAATAAACTGAGATACCAACTGGCCCTCAAAAATTCTTGCTTATTTACTAACTATCTTTTTTGAAACTGCATAATATATGCCTATGGAAAAGAAAGATAATTTAATATGCTTTCAAAAATACTCTACCTTTCTATAAGCACATTCATATTTTTGTTAATAGTTTCAGCAGCCAAAGCAGATAACAACACTTTGTGCCCTTCACCTTATCATGTATTAACATCAGATAGTAGATGTGTTTGGTCATGTAGTACAGGGACAACACCAGACAACCCGTCCAATGAGTGTGTTTGTCAGCCAGGTTATACACAAACAGGCACGGACTCCTTTGGTAGAAGGGTTTGTTCAGATCCCTCCTCGCAATCACCATCTACATCACCAGAGCCAATTGTAAGCCCTACACCATATGATGCAACAGAGCCTCCAAAGAGCGAGTACACATACACCAAATGCAACCCTAACAATCTTATTTACTGTGCAGATGAACCAACGTGCAAGTTGAACGGTGGTAAATGGTGCGATAACAAATGTTTATTCGAGTGTTCCTACCAACCCAAATATACACCGTATCCATACCAATCCAATTATAACCAATACCCAACACAGCGGGTAACGCCTTCATATTCTCCATATGCAAGCCAGCAGTATACATCAGAGTTTTCAGAAAAACCAAAACCAACAGAGCTAAAAGAGGACAATAGTGCAGACCCTTTGTCCATATTATCATCTGTCTTGCAGTTGGAACAGCTGAAGGTCAAGATCGACGTTCTAAGGGGGTCTGTCAAAAAATTGGTGAACTACCACAGTTCAAAGGGCAATTTGGAGTATTCGAATAAATGGGAAGCAGTATTTTCTAATATGGAAGAAGTCACACAAATGATGAGCGGTTTGGCTGATTCTGTGAGGTCTGCCATATATGATTTTACAAAAGACGACCTGTCAAAATTCAAGTCTGAGCTGAAAAATATAGCAGATAAAATCCAGACCATAATTAAAAAGGTTGCTGATGTTAGGTCAACACAGCCATCTAAAACACCACAAAGATCACTTACACAGACTACTTCACCCTCACCATCAAATTCAACACAACCAACAACCACTCCAAACCAAAGTGTGGAGCCGACTCCATCACCGCCCACTGAAAATCCATCAGACCAACTTGTGACGTTTAGAACAAAGCCAGGAACATACAACTGGCACAATTGGGGTTCGACTTTAAGAGGCCAGGCAAATTACAGTGGGTACAATATAACAGATGTAGAGTACTATTTCAAAAAACTAAGCGACGGATCTTATTACAGCCCAAGGGGCACCCTAAACACACCCGATTACAAATACTGGTCTCCAAACGAGACAATATACAATAGATCTAGCGATGTTCCGTCATTGAAGTATAAATCTTTCTATATGCAGGTATTCACTCCAGGCCTCACACCAGGAGACACATACGAATTTGGAGTCAGAGTCACAAAACAAGACGGAACAAAGACGCAGTGGTATACAGCCCAGTATAGATACGAATCAGTTCCTGAGAAATATGCGATTTTGAAAACCCCTGTGCAGGGACAACAATTCAAAGTCGGTGACAGAATAAATTTCACAGGCCAATGTCTTGGTGACATGCCAGCATACAAATGCCCAGAAAATATGCCAGAGTGTGATAGTTCAACATGGAGCATTTTTATGAAGCAATTATTACCAAATGGCAACTGGACAGAAGGCTCCTCTTTTGCCATAGTAACAAGGAAAGTCAATAACACTAACGGAAAATGCAGTTTTGACTGGTCTATTCAACAACTCAATGATTGTGTGCTGGTTGTAGAAACAACAAGCACAGGGACAACTAGAGGCTACAACTGCACCCGAGCAACATCTGCAAGAACTACACAAGTCAAGCTTTCTGTTTCCCCAAGTTGCCTTGGAAGCAATGCACCCGATAGAGTAGCTGGATGTATTGGAAGGCAGGAGGATATTATAAACATAACAATATCACCTTGAGGTAATTATGCAAAAAGAAAACCGGAAAGTTAAATTGGCAATCGGGTTAGCAGTAGTTATGATTGTTTTGGTTTCAGGCTGTACACAGTCAGAGAAATCACCAGTCCAAACAACAAACCAAACAGAAATAAAATCAGATACACAGGCCACTGCAATTGAAGAGGACACATCTGAAACCCTTGACGAGATTTCCGATTCAATAAAAAGTATACAAGAAGGTTTGGCAGAAAGCTAATTGCCCATCAAAATGTCCTGGCAAAGCAAACCCGCCTACCAAGTTCTGGCAAAGCGTTTAACTCAATTCCAGATTCCTCTAGTCTGCTATTCAAATAATCCAATGCGGCTCTATATTCAGGTGATTTTTCTATAACTCTTGGACAGCCGAATTTTAATGGGGAGTCAACATCACCTTGGGCAAGCTCGCTTTGTAACGTTCTAAACCTTTCACTTTCATAAATATCCGGCAAGCTCGAACCGTCTATATTACCCTGTTTGAATTGTGGATCTCTCAAACTATTGCATGGGTAAATATCACCCTTTGAATCCACCATAACCATACCTCTACTCCCTGCTGGACAGCCTTCACATGCGCTGGTTTCTGCACCTTTTTTCATCCTATGGAAATATCCGCCGATTGTATGCTCTAGCGCTTCTCTTATTTCTGGGGTTCCGGTCTCGTATGTATCAATCAGCACATCAACCATTTCGATCAAATCCGGCGTTCCCAACCCATTTCTGACAGCTGCGCCAATCTCCTGCAACGGTAAAACATTGATCTTTGACACACCCAAACCAGTTACAAAATCCACATATGTTTTAAAATCGTCTAGGTTTCCTGAATGTGCCACAAAGTTTGTTTCTACATATATTTCCCTCCCGATTTGTCTTGTAATAAAATCCACAACTTTATCAAATGGTATATTCACTCTTAATTGTCTGTGAATTCTGTCAGTGCTGCCATCTAAAGACACAGTATAACCAATTCTTCCTGGAAATCTAGAGTTCAAATCAGCCACACCTTCCTGAAAATAGTTTGGTACAGTTATGCCTTCTGTTGTAATTGTTGTAAATAGGCCCAATTCAACTGCCTTCTCAACTAACTTCAATTCTCTTTCCCCTAATCCGCCAGCAGCATTCTTCAAAATAAGATTGCTTCCTTCAGGCGCTGATTGTGCATACTCTTCAACAAAGTGCAAAAAGTCTGGCTTTGTCCCATCACCCACCTGTTTTGGAGTGTCTATATTGCAGTGAAGGCAGCCCAATCTGCACGTTCCTTCTGTTTCAACTATAGCTAATCCCTGTTCCATCTGTCCATTCAAAGAAACCATCCTGGGATTAAGGTTGTCCTTTACAGTCACTAGAGTTTGGTCTATCATATAATACAAAATATCAAACGGAAGCAGATAAATTTATGGTGTGAAAAATTCACAGCTATATAAGCAATAGGGTAAATAATAAAACATGGACACAGAGATATTGAAAGGAATTGGGTTTGAAGAAAAAGAAGCAAAAATATATTTAGTTCTGATTAAGTTTGGCAACTCACCAGCAAGCAAAATAGGAGAGGAGCTAGGCTACGACAGGACAACAACATACTATGCTTTGCTCAGGATGGTAGAGAAGGGCTATGTCACCTACCTGATAAAAAACGGTGTGAAATATTTTCAGCCGGTAAGCCCCGAGAAAATACTTTCTAAGGTGAAAGAGAGCGAGAGCGCCTTTTCTGAAATAATACCAGAATTGAAAAAGATAAGTGGTCTGGGTCAGTCAGACTTCTCAGTTGAACTGTATAAGGGAAAAGAGGGTCTAAACACGTTGTATAGAGACATAATAGAGCAAGGTGGCGAGCTACTAAGTTTTGGAGTTGATGAAAAAACTTTCATAGACTTCGATATTCTTCACTTCAAAAGGTATGTCAAAGAGGTTGATAGAGGCAAACTGAAGGAGAGAATACTTACACACTCAGAAGCCACAGAGTTTGGTAGCAACAAAAGCCAATATAGGTTTTTATCAAAAGAATATTTCTCACCGACACCAGTCGCTGTTTATGGAGACAAAGTGGCGATAGTTGTTTGGGAGCCGACACTTCACATAGTTGTCATAAAAAGTAAGGCCCTGGTAAAATCATTCACAAACCATTTCGAGTTTTTGTGGAAAATCGCAAAACCTGTCCGCAAGAAATAAAATCAATTTAAGGCACCAATCTCTCAGTCGTCCTCGGGAACAAAACGGCTTCTTTTATGTCCGGTAATCCTAGAATTTGTTGCACTATTCTGTCAACCCCTAATCCAAAACCACCATGACGAGGCTGACCAAATCTAAAGGCATTCAAATAAAATTCAAACTTGTGAGGATCCAAACCCTTTGATTTCATAACACTTGTTAAAACATCAACCCTATGTTCTCTTTGTCCGCCAGATGTTATTTCCATTCCTTTGAAGTCCAGATCAAAGCCCCTGGAGTATTTGCCATCCATCATTATGTAAAACGGTTTTATCTGAGATGGGTATTTTGTAAAGAAGTACAGTTCAATACCTTTTTTTGCTAAAATATCACCAATCCTTCTCTCCTCTGCGTCGCCGAAATCAGAACCCCACGGTATATTGACACCTTCCTTTTCCAGCATTTTCAAAACCTCATCATAATGCAATCTTGGCAAAGGTAATTCAGGTACCTTTACTTTCGCGCCAAGCAATTCGAGTTGTGCTTTGCAGTTTTTGTCAACGCCCTTCAAAACATGGTGCACAACGCCTTCAACAACCTTCATCACATCTTCTTCTGAATCTATCCAAGCAATTTCAGTATCTAACATCGCAATCTCTGAAATGTGTTTTCTTGTGTGGAATTTTTCAGCGCGGAAGGCGTTGCCAATTTCCCAGATCTTATCCATTCCAGAAGCCATCAGCATTTGCTTGTAAAGTTGTGGCGATTGTTTCAAGAACGCTTCTTTACCATAATAAATTATTGGGAATAATTCTGATCCGCCTTCTGCGCCGGCAGCCTGTATCACAGGTGTCTGCACTTCGAAAAAATCGTTTATTGTATAATACTCCCTTATCAATTTGAGGACCTCTGACCGCACTTTGAAAATAGCCAAAACCTTGGGATCCCTTAAATCCATGTATCTATAATCCAACCTTTTGTCCTTGTTCGACTCACCAGGTTCTATAGGTAAAGGAACCTCTGCTTTGTTTACAACCTCAATAGAATCTGGAACCAATTCCTTCCCACCAGGTGCCTGTTTCGAATCCTTTAACTCACCAGAAACAATCAAACAGTCTTCCCTGTGCATCTGTCCAACCAGATCAAAAAGCTCATCCTTTACAACACCTTTTTTCACAACTACCTGAGTTGTCCCATGCCTATTCCTGACTATAAAAAACTTCAAGCCGCCCAACTCCCTGATGCTGTCAACCCAGCCCTTGACAATTGTCTGAGACATCTAGAATATTAGACATCAGTATTTTTAAAAGGTGATAAATCCCATAAAGTGGCTCTAAATGTAAGATACTATTGGGCGATAGCAAAACTCAATGCTTATAAGCACAAATGATATAGAAATCCCATGGATCAGGGAAATGGTGATTGGCTTAGTCGAGATTTATCCGATAGGTGCAATGCAATTGGTGGGCTTCCATACGGTGATTTCTTCGAGAGGTTGGAAAGGCAAGAAGGCTACCATTTTGTCAGAAGAATGGAAGGGTCGACGCACCCTATTTGGGTTGTTGAGAAAGAAGGTAAACAATATGTGGCAAAGTTCAATTGGGATCACCCTTATTATGTTGACGGGTTAAAGCAAGAGAGGAAATTTTTGAGTTTGTCCGTTGATGGTGTTGTTAAGCTTGTGGATGAAGGCGAGGTTACAGTCGAGACCAAGGGAGCTTGGCCCGAAGAGAGGATGGGTATTGTATACAATATAAAAGAACTCCTGCCTGGACCTAATATGAGAGATGTAGATGTTATAACTGCTGATATGGTGGCTTATGCCATGGAAACAGTAGACCGTCTGCATGGAAGGGGGATTAGTTGTGAAAGGGATATGCAGTTAGCGGATTTTGTGCTGGACTCTGAAAGGAGGCCTGTAATTGTTGATATGGAGCATGCTAGATACTTTGGTTTTGGTCTCAGGGCAAGATCAAATAAAATAACCCAAAGAAAAGAGCTGCTTTCCATGTTGGAGGAGCACACCCCAGGTTGCACATATGAACAGTCCAGGATAAGGCTATGCGACGTTAAGGAAATTTCTGTGGATGCAGCGAAAGTATTTGCGGGGTTTGGTGTTGCTATCGGTGGTATAGCTTTGTTTAGCCACGGGCTATCAAGCTCCCTGTTTGCTGAAAGTGGAAGTGATTTTCTATCTGCCAGAAGCGCGTTGAGTGCTTTAGAAACAGTTGCCGGTCTTGGCCTCTTCGCCGGCGGGTTTTATTGGTTGGGCGAAAAGATATAAAGTTGAATAGGAATATGTTTCTTAAACAGGCAGAAACAATATGTAATATGAAAAATCTACTAACTTTGGCAGTGTTGGCAGTTGTTGTCATTATCAGCGGCTGCACACAAGGAATAAATCAGACACCGACACAATCTACAACAACACTTGCCCAACCAAGCACAGTTATAGAGAAGTTTGTTGGTGGGGACGATTTTAAGGTGATTGGATATCCAGGTACGTGGAAAACGAAATTAACCAAGGAAGCTATTTTATTTATTGGTCCGCAGGAGAGTGGGGTTGTGGTGATGTTTTCGGTGATCAGACCCTCACGTAAACAAGCCAGTGTTTTAGAAGACTTCGCCCTGAATATGACAGGCAGTGATGTTGCAATTATTTCAAAAAGTCCAAGAAAAGTGAATGGGATGGAAGCATACGAAGTTGTGTCAACTTTTACTGATGTGGATAGGAGCCAGAAAATTAAAGCGAAAGATGTTTTTGTGAATACCCCTGTTGGTGTTTACGAGCTGCTGTTCACGTCCCCAGAGGCCAGTTACGAAAAATATGTCCAAATGTTTGAGGACAGCATAGCGATTTTCGAGTTAAGTTCCACAGACTCTAAAACCACAACTACAACACCAGAAGCCACAGAATTATCATCCACACCACCAAAAAGCGAATGTTCTGGATTTTCCTATTTCGCAATTAAAAACCACAAATTGACAGAAAGCACTTTGATGCTAGATATACAAAATGGGGCAAATGACATCACTGTTGTTGGAGTTGACCTTGGTGGAAATGAATTGACGACATCCCTAATACCTATCTCAGCAAATGAAAAAGCCGTCGTAATAGCGACAGGTTCAATACCGCTAACAATAGGGTCAGAGTACAGGTCTAGGTTGACAATAACGTATAATTTAGGAAGTAGCTCAGACAAACACGAAGATGTTGGTACATGCACAGGTGTTGTGCAATGATTATTTCTTTGCCTCAGAACTTTCCTTCACCTTGCATTCTTCTTCTGTTTTCAGCAAGCCTTTAAACCAACCGCTAAGCCTCGACTGTTTATGATCATTCTTTAAAACAGTTATGGTATCCCAGCTTTTTCTCACTATCGGTGGGAAATCTTTATGTGTCTTCAGCCACTCCTTCAACCAATTCATTGTTATCTCGTTGGAAGGGTAGCCAGGCCCGATATCCCCGTATTCTTTTTTTAACTCCTCTATTTCCTTGTCCCTTTCCACCTTCGCGATTATAGATGCTGCAGAAACCGCGGGGTATTTCTTGTCAGCCAGATGCTCGGCCACAATTTCAACGCCATCTTTTTTTATTGACTTCTGGATCGTTTTTCTCAGCCTTTCTGTGTCCACATCATAAGAATCCAAATAAACTTTGTCGCCGCCAAGATAATCTATAACCTCAACCATCTTCAGGCCTTCTAACTTGTTAAGGTTGATGCCCTCTGCCCTGTAGCTGTCAATCCTGCACGCAGCGACC
>DATDTO010000006.1:0-3007 GCA_035290825.1 archaeon | reverse complement strand
TGTTTGTGATTTTATGTCTCACAGGGTGATAGGTTATAGGGTTGCCGGAGAAAAAGTCAGGGAACTCAGATCGTATACAACTACAACTCAGGAAGACCTTGCTTCAGATTTAGGTGTGAGCTCGAGAACAGTATCTATGTGGGAAAATGACCACAAAATACCGAGAGGAAGCAATTCCGACAAACTGGTTGAATGGGCAGAGGAGCGTTTTTTAGGGGCTCTCTTACGTCCGGTTGACAGATACCTCTTTACAAGAATTTATGAGAAAATAGAAGCTCAGGAAAGGGAAAAGTCACCAAAAAGAAGAGGTCCTAAGAAAATAGTGGAAATTTATAGATCCTAAGTGATAAAAGAGCGTAAGCTTTATATAGATGATCTCTATATTATTAGATTCATCTAAGGAGCCATACCTATCCATTTTTTGGACAATCGATTCTTTGTACAGACTTATTTATGACAACACTAAACCATGCTTTGGTGCCTAAGCACGAAATACTTACTGCTGAAGACAAAGAACAACTTTTGGTGAAACTTGGCGCCAAAGAAAAACAGTTGCCAATGATATTTATTGACGATCCTGCGATTAAGGATATGAAACCAAAAGCAGGGGATGTAATCAGAATAACAAGGGAATCACAGACAGCTGGAGTAACAACCTATTACAGGACTGTAGTCGATTAGCTATCCTTTTCTTTAAAGGATGTTGGAAATAGATTCAGGCATAAATGCTAAGAGGAAATGGAAATAGATTCTTCACCGATTGGATAGAGAATCTATTTCATCCCTTTTAGCTTGCTCGATATATTTCGGCCTTTCAGAAAAGTATACAGTATCGTGTCTCGTCTGTTCGATAAAGACACGAGACATCTCAGCATCCACTTGATAGTGAGATGCTGACCCAAAAGAAACTAAGTTACATGGTACGCTCATAGAAATAAAAAGAGGGTCATGGAAGATAAAAGCTTCATTCAACTTTTGAGTGCATTTGAGAAGGAAAGGGGATGGGTAAAATACCAGATAGACTCCTTTAATAATTTTATCGATTTTAGCATACAAAAAATAATGGAGGAAGTCGGCATTGTAAAGCTCCCATCAGAAGCCGGCGAACTAAAGCTGAAGTTCGGCAAAGTCGAAATAGGCAAACCAACAATAAAAGAAGCTGACGGTTCCCTGAGATCTATTTTCCCTAATGAAGCAAGGATGAGGAACCTAAGCTATCTGGCCCCTGTTTACATAGATGTTATCACAATGACAGGTGATGTTGAAGAGAAGCCTGAAAGGGTAAATATAGGCGAAATACCTGTAATGGTGAGGTCAAAACTTTGCAACACCTACGGAATGGTAGGTCAAGATTTGGTTACAGCAGACGAAGACCCATCTGATCCAGGTGGCTATTTTATAATCAATGGGACAGAGAGAGTCCTTGTTTTAATTGAAGAGATCACGACAAACAAACCTATTTTTGAAAAAGATGGGAATACAGTATCTGTAAGGTTGGGTTCAGAGAGGTCTGGTTTCAAACAGAAACATTCTTTCGAAATGAAACCAAGTGGTGAGATTTTGATTTCTTTTGCCAATGTAAAGAAGTTACCTATAATTGTTTTATTGAAGGCTCTAGGGATCGAAACAGACAAGGAAATCTGTGAGCAGGTCTCTGATGATCCTGAGCTTTTGAATGAGCTTTACATTAACCTCTATGAAAGTGAGGTCACAACGATTGAGGAAGCCACAGATTTTATTGGAAGGAAAATAAAAGTAGCTGAAGATTACAGGAAGGAGAGGGTCGCACAATTACTCGACAGGTACCTTTTACCACATCTAGGCCAGGAATTCCCAAACAGGATAACAAAAGCAAAATACTTGGCCAAATTAATAAGAAAAATAATAAAGCTTTTCTTAGGGCAGATACCTGAGGATGACATTGACCACTATTCAAACAAAAGGCTCCTAATGTCAGGGGAGCTGATAAGCCAGTTGTTCAGGTCCATCCTCCTCGGAAGGTGGGGCTTGATAGCTAAAATGACATACAATTACCAGAAGCTGATTAAAAGAGGAAAAACTCCAAATATGCAGGCCATAATAGAAGCTAACGCAGTCACAAAGCAAATCCTCTCAAGCCTTGCAACAGGCAACTGGATAGGCGGCAGGACAGGCGTGTCCCAAAGATTAGACAGAAGCTGTTTCATAAAAATGATTTCGCACTTAAGGTCTGTTGTCTCTCCACTCACATCTACACAAGAACACTTTTCAGCAAGGGAAATCCACCCAACAGAGTTCGGAAGGCTCTGCCCTGCAGAAACTCCAGAAGGTAGCTCCATCGGTTTGAGAAAACACTTATCCCTCTTGACAGAAATTACCCCTGGCTTGGACAAGAAAGAGAACGAAAAGATTTTGAAAGGGATAAGGATTGGGAACATCACTCTTGCTGATTGATATGGTCCTGAACTAGACCATTAAAAAAAGAATATGGCAAAAAATAAAAAAGCTGACTTGTACTTCAACGGAAGGTTTGTAGGCGAAATAGATTCCCCGCTAGACTTCGTTGCTGATGTAAGGAACAAAAGAAGGTCAGGCCTGATCTCAGACCAGTTGAATGTGTCTTACGCAGAAGAGTTTGATGAAATCAGGATAAATACAGATCCTGGAAGGTCCAGAAGGCCTTTAGTTATTGTCGAAAACGGAAAACCGAAGCTCACAACAGAACATATTGAAAAACTAGCTAAAGGTGAAATCAAGTGGACAGACCTTATTAAAACAGGCATTATTGAATATGTCGACGCGGAAGAAGAGGAGAACACCTATATTGCAATCTCTCCAGAAACAGTTGACAAAGAACATACACACATTGAGATTAACCCAATAGCTTTGTTCGGAGTTTCTGCATCAACCATCCCTTATCCAGAGTATAACAGAGGGGACAGAATCAACTACGGCGCAAAAATGGTTGGGCAGTCAATAGGTTTACCTGCAAAAAATTTCATCACAAGGACAGACACAAAATTCAATG
>DATDTO010000005.1:0-6587 GCA_035290825.1 archaeon | reverse complement strand
TAATTCATCTGTGACCCTGAACACACCGCCATCTATACCAACATCTTCACCGAGAATAATCACCTTTTTATCCCTAACCATCTCCTGCTTTAGACCAAGGTTAATGGCTTGGACAATATTCATTACCTGCAAGGTCATATCAATTCAAACTCCTTCCGCCGTCTACAATCAAGTTTTGTCCGGTTATATAATCAGCATCAGAAGAGGCTAAAAACAAAACAGCTTTTGCTATTTCTTCAGGTTCTGCAAATCTTTTCAGTGGAATTTTCCCAGTCTCCTCTTTTTCAAAATCTTTTGGAAGGCCCAAATTCATTTCTGTTTTTGTCCACCCAGGGGAAACAGAATTTATGGTTATCCGCGGACCCAATTCCCTTGCCAAAGACTTTGTGAGATTGATAACACCTGCTTTTGAAGCAGAATAGTCCAGAACGCCAGCCCTTCCAGCGTGTTCAAGACCCCTTATAGAAGCTATATTTATTATTTTTCCTAGTTTTTGTTTTTTCATGATTGGCATAACCTCTTTACAAGCCAAGAAAGTTCCAATAAGGTTTGTATGCAAGGTTTTCTCCCAGTCTTTAAATGAGAGTTCTGATATTTCTTTCTCTTCCACAACTCCGGCATTGTTGACCAGAATGTCAACTCTCTTGAAATGTTTGTAAGTCTTTTCAATCAAAGCTTTCACTTCTTCTGGTTTTGAAATGTCTGCTTTTACTAGAAGGGCCTCTTGCCCAAGTTTTTCTATTTGTTTTGCAACTTCTCTCGCTTCTTTCTCGGATTTGTTATAATTTACAACAACATCTGCGCCTTCTCTTGCAAACTCGAGAGCTATGAATTTACCAATACCTCTTGAAGATCCAGTTACTATTGCAACTTTGCCATCTAATTTTCTCATATTGGTTTAGTGTATCCCTCCATCCACAATTATATTCTGACCTGTTATGTGGTCTGAGTCATCTGAAACTAAAAACAAGGCTGTCTTTGCTATGTGCTCTGGCTTTCCAAGCTGCCTTAAAGGGGTTTCTAAAGTCCTCTGCTTTCTTTTCTCAGCCGTCCAATCTTTTATCATTTCTGTATCTATTGGACCTGGGGAAATTGAGTTTACCCTAATTCCAAACTGGCCAACCTCCTTTGCAAAAACCCTGGAAAACATTATAACACCGGCTTTAGAAACTGCATAGTGTGTGTTCTTAACCCCTAAAACACCGGCCACGGATGCCATATTTACAATCCTTCCATATTTTGCTTTTTTCATGTAAGGCAAAACATATTTACAGCACAGGAACACACTGGTCAAGTTTGCATCGATTGTGCCTTTCCATCCTTCCAAAGTCATTTCTTCAACAGAACTTCTATTCATGATGCCCGCGTTATTTACAAGGATGTCAATCCTTTTGAAATGGCCATACACTTTCTCCATCATATTTTTAACATCTTCTTCTTTTGAGACGTCAGCTTTTACAACAATAGCTTCCTGACCAATTTTTTCAATCTGCCTCGCAACCTCTTTTGCCTCCTTTTCAGAGGTTTTGTAGTTGACAACAACATCAGCTCCTTGCCTTGCAAATTCCAGAGCTATTGCTTTTCCAATGCCTCTGCTTGCACCTGTTACTATTGCTACCATATCATCGAGTTTTCCCATATCAAATCACATCGACTCACAAGAATGATGGAAATAAGTGCATAAACCTGCGTCGTTTAATTCTATCAAATAGGTCCCCCCACAAATTTTTTCAATGTTCTCCTTGTTAATATACTCGAGTTTGAATATAACCGAATATCTGTTTCTGCTTTCAGAAAAGATTTCTATAGTCAGCGAAATGTTTTTTTGATTTTTTATGCCCTCCCACTCTTTAGCGAGTAGATCAACGCCATCTACCCTCTTGAAAGGAGTTTCATAGTAAACGACATTTTTATCAAACAAAGTCATAACTTTTTTGATGTCATGAGCTTGCCAATAACTTCTAAATTTATCCAACCACTCTTTTATTTCGGTCATCTCAAACCCTCCTTCAATTTTTCCATTTGTTCCACCAACTCAGGTGTCATCTCTTTGTATGTGTATTTGAAAATATCCTCGACTTCTGGAGGCTTTGTTGATTCGAACTTTTTCACCGCTTGCTCGACAAGCTTTTCGCACGCTTTCAAAAGTTTTTTCTCGTCTGATTTTTTCCAGAGTTTTTTGGATTCCATATACTTTCTTAACCTGTCTATTGGGTCTTTTTTCTTCCACATTTCAACCTCTTTTTCATCCCTATACTTCTTCCAGTCGTCTGAAGTTGTGTGGTCTGAGATCCTGTATGTAAAACACTCTACAAGTGTTGGCCCGCCGCCTTTACGCGCCTTTTCTAATGCTTCTTTTACAGCTTGGTAAACAGCAAACACATCGTTGCCGTCAACCTGGACGCCTTCAAAGCCGTAGGCTATTGCTTTTTGTGCAAGTGTTTCTGATGCAGACTGCCTTTCGCGGGGAACAGAGATTGCCCATTGGTTGTTTTGGCAGACAAAGACAACAGGAAGCTTAAACACACCGGCGAAATTCATGGCCTCATGGAAATCGCCTTCAGAGGTGGCACCATCACCGAAAACAGTTATAGAAACCGATTTTTTCTTCTGTAACTTTTGTGCCCAGGCAAATCCAACTGCATGTAATGCTTGTGTTGAGACAGGCACTGTTACTGGAAAACTATTCACATTTTCTGGGATTTTTGATCCGCGCTCATCGCCCCCGTAATACAATAAAATATTTTCCATTGGCAAACCTAGAACAAGTGATGTTCCGTGCTCCCTAAAAGAGGGGAATAGCCAATCTTCTTTACTCATTGCGTACCCTATACCAACATTAGAGGCTTCCTGTCCTTTTATCGAGGCAAAGGTCCCTATTCTTCCTTGCCTTTGCAGGGCAAGCATTTTCTCGTCAAAAATCCTTGATAACACCATGAACCTGTAAACTTTCTTTACATCAGCGCTGGCCAGTTTGGGTAGTTTTCCAACAAGATTTCCTTTTTCATCTAAAATTTGCAGGGTTTTTATCTCGAAAGTCTTGGTAGAATTCCATATAGGATTTTTAGAACCAGACTTGATCTTCAGAGGATATTTGGAAGGCATACTATATTATTTGATTTTTATTAATAAACACTATAGTATATTATGAAAATCCTCATATTGGCTGATTTTGGCGGCTGTTTTCCAGACAGCCTTTTTAACAGGCTGAAGAAAATTGATTTTGACGCGGTTTTGATTGCAGGGGATTTCGCAGACATCAAGGCTATCAGGGATTTGTTTTTGAGATATGGGGAGAAATCCGGTCAACGCTATAGGAAATTAAGCAAGGCTAGGAAACAGGAAATAAAGTCCAAGAAATTCAGGACTTGTCGAGCGGTTTTGAGAAAGCTGAACTCTTTGGGAAAGCCTGTGTATCTTGTTTCTGGGAACAATGAGATTACTGATTATAGTTGGTTTACAAAAACAATTGCAAAACACAAGAACTTAAGGCTTATAGATGGAAAGCTGGTAAAGTTTGGTCAGCTTGCGATGGTTGGGAACCGGAATGAACACAGGGTGTATGGGGAGAGGGGAAGGATTACAAGAGAGGACTTTTACGATTATCAGGAGAGGTTGTTAAAAACAAATTTCAAAATGGCAGTGGCAAAAAATACAATTCTAATAAACCATTATCCGCCATATGGGTGCAGGCTTGATAAGCTACCAAAAACAAATCCACTGAATCCAGGCAAGCATGTAGGCTCCCATTTAATTAAGGAGTTTATAGAAGAACACCATCCAACATTTGTCCTCTGCGGTCATCTAGAGGAGTTAAGTGGGATGTGCAAAATCGGGAAAACACTTGTTATAAATCCAGGTGGCGCAGATGTTGGCAAATACTCTGTTCTGGATGTGAATGAGAAGAACTTTTCCAAGTCTAAAATAAAATTTTATCAGGCCTGATTAGCCGCCTTCAATAAACACTGTTTTTGTGTTCAACTCTTCTAACTCCCTTATGTTGTCTTGCGGATCAACACTTATTACAATCTTATTGAAGTCGACAGTCGAACTGAGGTTGCTGTATTTGATTTTGAAAACGCTGCCAGGGACCAAGGAGTCTGCTGTGTTTTCCATTTTGTTGTCACCAAGTTCGATTGAGAATGTGAAATCGCCTGAATTTTTAAGGCCATCATTTATAACAGAGAAACTGACATCTGCAAGATAGTATTTAACAAGTGTCCTGTCTATCACCCGCTTCAAGGCAGTTATATTGAATATCTGTAAATCTGGTAGTGGTTCAGTCCTGTAAAGCTCCAACAGAGTTTGCACATCACCACCAGAGGGTCCTGATATGCTTTCCTGTAGCTCAGGATACATCATGCTTTGTTTGCTTGAGGAGTGGTCAAGACCCAAGGCGTGGCCAATTTCATGGAGATCGAGTAATAGGGCTTGGTGATCTGTGACCTCCCGCCCATCCTTGATGGCAAGCAATTCCACTGTGGCTGTTTTTATCACTTTGAATGACGGGCCTATGCTGAATTTCAGCTCCGTGTGCCCTATCGCATCCAAAGCATTTGTTGGCAAAGTTTCAACCCACAACACCTCGATGTCCGCGCTACCCACACTGTCTACAAAATTGAAGGTTATTTTGTTGTTTATGGAATTGCTCAGCATTGTTAGGGATTCTTTCAAGACGCCAACCAAACTAGTCTTGAAGCCTTTAGTGCTCATTGATGCGTCCTGATTGACAAAAACATTAAGGGAGGTTTTGCCCCATCTTGGCAGTCTAGTAGTATCAACAATTTCAGTGCTATTGATTGGTTCTAGTGATGTGGTTGATGTAGGGCTTGGTTTAAGCGATTGTGGTGTAGGACTGGAAACTGTGATCTCCTGTGATGATGGGACTGACTGGTAGACAGTCTCTTTCTGCGCGCAGCCGCTGATAAGGATAAGCAAAACAATCAGAACTGCTACTGGAACCGACCTACTTCCCCAGTGCCCACTTCTTGAGGTTTTCATAAGATGTAGAGCCGCAAATCCATTTGCCTGTTTTTTTGTTGTAGAAAAAAGGGACGCCGCCACATTTGCCCTGGTCAAGGCTTTCCAATATCGCGGCATTTTTTGAATCATGCCAGACCTCGAGCTTTTCCACTCTTACTTTTTCCTCTTTCTCCAATCTTTCAACCAAGGGGTCCATCTCATGGCAATGGACGCATTCAGTCCCATAAAATTGCAGCAAGTAAGTATTTTCAACCATAATTAGCTTTGATTTCAGTGTTTATAATTCTTTCAAAACCTCTTCGAGCGTTTCCGCTCTTTTCACGCAGTCTTGGAAGTAGAAGGTTGACCTGCTATTAGCTTGGCCCACAACATAAACCTTCGGCTTGCCAAAAAGTTTGTTCAAAATAAGAGCCATACCAAACTCTATGTGCATGCCTGTGCCACCATCCTTTTCAGAAAGCAGGATAAACACGTCGCTGTCCTTCACTGCCTTGATTTCATGTGTTGAGTATTCTACAGCCATATCCCGATTCTTGTCGTAAGGCCTTATGTCTTTGTGTTCTGTCCAATCGTGTGTAATCTCATGCCCTTTGTCCGCGAGCTTCCGGTGCGCCCCTTTTACACTTTCCTTATTCTCCAATTTGGCAGCGACGTATATTTTCATAGTACACATTTTGTTATTATGCTTAGTTCCTGCAAACTAAACTCGCCAAGAAGGTTTTGTCCACCGTAGCCCCAAGTAGGATATTCCTTGATGTCTGCGCATTTCGCTTTCTCAGCTGAGCAATCAACATAGTTAAGATAGGAAGCAGAGCTGTTCAGAGAGGATTTCAAATTATCACAGTATTGGCAATCCTCTGAACCAAACAAAACCAGTCCGCTTGATGACAGGCACTTTGCAAACTTGTCTGTCTGGGTTACTGATATGACTTTTGCTGTAATCGACAAGTAACCTGAAACAGCCAGAACGGCCACTATAATTGCAATCAAAATGTAAACCCTTATCATTCCTCTGTTTTTGGTTTTTTTCCCGTCCTGCCTTTTCCTCACTTCTTCCAAACCCTTTCTGAGGGATTTTATCTCTTCTTTTTTCAATCTTCCATTTCGCATATTAATCTTTCACACTTATACTATTTTATGAAGCTAACATTATTAAGCCTTATGTGTTTTTCTTTAGCCACTGTTATTCTTCTTGGCTCTGCACAGGCCTCAACAGTAATCCCTTTTTCCAGCCCAGAAAACAGCTATACAGCGTTGATGGATTATCTTGACAGTTTGAACCAGTCAATTTACTTGTCCGGCTATACTTTTACAAGCCTTGATATTGCAGACAAACTCATAGAGGCTAAAAACAAGGGTCTAGATGTGAAAATATTGCTAGAGGGCGGCCCTGTTGGAGGTGTCTCCAATTTTTCCAAATCAATTTTGTGCGGCCTTTATTCAAACAATATTTCTGTAAGTATGTACACAGGAAAGCTAAGGTTTTTGCACGCAAAGTACATGATAGGCGATAGCAAGTCTGCCCTTGTTTCCTCTGAAAACTTTGGTGATGGGGGCTATCCGAAAACAGGCATTGGAAACCGTGGTTGGGGCGCGTTGGTTTT
>DATDTO010000004.1:0-4500 GCA_035290825.1 archaeon | reverse complement strand
TCCACCACCGCACATTTTGGCTCCATATGCCCCTTGACTTCTAGCTGTATCAACAAGTCTGTTTAGTAAAGGATGAGAAACTCCTAATTCCCCCCTCAATAGTTCATGATCTTCATTCATTAATCCCCCAAGATAAAGATCTTCTCCTTCATTCAAAGCGTTCACACCTTCCTCTACGAGTTTACCTATTTCAGTGAACACCGCCTCGTAAGCGTCTTTTGCGTTTGTCCAACCTTCCCTAACATAAGGAACTGTTTTCTTTGTCTGTGTTCTAACACCGGTTTCCCCAACAATAACAGCGAAAGGTTGCAAGTCTAATTTCTCAGCTCTCGCAACAGGTTTGCCATCAACAGTTTCTATTCTGGCCTTATGGAATCCGCCATGAATGCTTGAATTTGCCTCTGCCCCAGAAGCCGCGCCGCCATGTATTTTAACATTTATTTGGTAAGCAACTGGCCAAATATCGTCCTTGTAAAGGTCGCCCCTAAACTGGGCACTCAATGCACCCCACAATGCAACTGAGAAAGCAGTCGAAGAACTCATACCACCACACCTTGCTACTGTTGAGCTTACTTCAGCATCAAAACCATTTCCTAACCCATACCTTCTCCCAAACTCACCTATAATGTCCCTTGCAGGATTCATCAACTCATCACCAGAAAGCGCGTCTATTTCAGCACCACGAGGATTGTAGCTTCTTGCGTCAGGAAATTGGGAAGCCAATAAGCCAGCAACTGTGTTCTCAAAGTCGCCATAACTCGGGGAAACAACTGTTATTCTACCATCGATTCTTGGAGTTAGAACAACAGTAGTCCTTCTGTCGGGAGCGCCAATCAAAGCTGGCCTTCCATAAACCACTGCATGTTCCCCTAAGAAAAACACATTTCCAGGCGCAGAAACTTTAACCATATACAGCTAAATTGAAGGGAAGTTTTAAATACTTTTCAGCTCTTCCAGAACTTTGTGTTTTTTGAGCTTAAGCTCCCTTGGCGTTAAGTTGAGGTATTTATAATTGTCAAAACCTTTGACTATTTTGACCAGCCTTTCAAGCAAATGTTCAAGATTATGCTTTTTGAGTATTCGTTGATAAAGCCTGTAATTTATTGAACAGTTAAATAAAATGCTTAAAATGTCTACCCTGTCTTTTTCACCTTTCTCGCTTTCCTTTCTTTCCATCTCTGCGCCTTGTTTTAAAACAAGAAGATATTCCAACTTTGCCACTGTAAAGGCCTCTATTTTTTCTGTTTCTATTTCTTCCAAAGGTATGATGAGTTTTGAATAATAAGGAACATAGATGTCTATGTCTATTTCCTCTTGCTTGATTTCATATTTTTTCAAATGTTCATTTTTTCGAAGGCCGTACTTTTCTTTTAATTTTGACAGGGTTTCAAAGTCAATTATTATGTCGATGTCTTTTGATTTGTGGGTTTTTGCCCACAGATAGACTGCCCACCCACCTATAAGGGTGAAATTAAAATCTGATTTTATTTTCTGCAATATCTCCCAGCTTTTTTCTGTTAATATATTGTGCCAATAGTCCATATCAAAGGTTTAATTTATCCTCCAATTCTTTTAAAAATGCTTTTGCATACCATTCTTTCAGGTTCCACAAATCGGCGAACAGGTTAGCCAACACCATTTCATTGAATTCCTTTTTTAAGACAAACAGATTGGGTGGGTTTTTGTTTTCTGGGAACCTTTTTTTTATTTCTTCGATGTCGTTTGCATATACATAAACCTCAGAATAATCTGCTGGCATCTTTTTGAACATGAATTTGTATGCAGAATAGGCCGCAAAAACAACATCTCCTGGCATGCTCTTTTCAATCTCATCCACTGGTTTTGATACCCGTGTTTGGTATATAACGTCTTTTTCCAAATTTCTTATGCTTGCCCAATAAAGCAAGATTTTTTTAGGGTCAACGATTTCCAACCCTTTTAATTTTACTCTTATGCATCCCATTTTTTTTAATGGTTTGAGGGCATGGTGGACAGTGCTAATGGATATCTGCAGAGTTTTTGACAGGTCCAACTGTGTAAGCTTCCTGCTTTTCTTCTCTATTGTTTGGTATAATATTTCCCTGTAGACAAGTTCTATTTTCTTCATATCTAATTCTTGCTTTGATAGTTTATAAATGTTTCGATAAACATGAAAAGACTGATATCGGGCAGCATTATATAACAATGTTATATATTGAAATCAAACTTATAAAACTTTCAACCCAATTATTGAAATTGATAATTATGCCAGCAGAAATAGTACAACCAAAGCAGCGAGTTTATGTAATGTTTGGAACAGAAGGCGTTGTGGGCGATGGTGCAAGAGAATGTTGTGCCGCTTCTGGTACAGCTCTATATAAGGCAGGTTTAGCAAACGAATTTTTAGCAGAGCAAGTAGATCCAAATCCAGTTGCATGGAAAGGCGCCTTACAAAATCCTTGGGTTGATTTGTGGATGGTTGGAAGGCCTCTTGTGAGAAAGGCAGGCGAGTATTTGACTTTACACTGGATAACAAAAAACAGGCCAGAAGTTTTAGAAGCTGTAAGGGACGATCCTTTAAATCCAGAATCCTACAAACCACTCAACGATCTTTTCAACTCAAAACAAGATGAATTCAAACAATCTGGTTTATGGGCTCAACATGACAGCACAAAAGATCCGAATGGATTTTACGAAGGCGGCAGATACGCTTTACAAAAAGCTGACATGAAAACTTGGTATGGATTGACAAGGCCATTCCCTGGAGCAGTTCAAACACTTAGACAATTAGCTAGGACAAGAAAGTTTGGTCCTGATGGTCAACTGCTTGCAGGTTTTCAACCAGCATTTGGAACATCAAAAGACGAGCCAACTGCATTTTTACAATGCAAAGCTTGGTCTAATGATCCTGAGCTAATGGAGCCTGGTGAAGTAGATTTGCTTCCAACAGAACACTGTCTTATCGCACCTTATTATTTCATGGGAAAAGAAACAGTTCCAAGCAGAGATAAAGTTGATCAAGCAAAAGCAGTTGCCGGTTTAGCTCATGAAGCCCATGGTAGTGTAATTCTAGTTAATGATCAATATTCACAAGACGAACTTGACGGACTGACAGACGCTGGTTTCGGAATAGTTTTCTTAGAAGGCGGTTATGCCTTCCCAATTGAAATAGCAGCAATGCAAGCAGATAAAAGGATTAGATGTGCGACAAGAGAAAGTTTAGTAGAGGTAATTGGAGAAGTAGCCAAAAGAAGAGGGCTAGCACAATCAAGTTCTTATCCAGTATTCCCAGCTCTTACAGAAGAACTTATTCCCCCTTGGGCAAGAAGCGATGAGTTTAGAAATAAACTGTTAAGTTTGGTTTAATTGTGAAGTTAATTTTTAATTATAAACTTTCTAATTCCTCTTTTGTTACAAGATAAATTATGTTGTGTTGCCAGTTCCTTATATCTCTTAATTTTTCCAGCCTCTCAAGAGCCTGCAGCTTTGTTAGTCCACCTTTAGAAATAAAAAAGCCTAGGAAAAATGTGCTGAATTTTGTTTTTATCTTTTCTCTTGTGATGTTTGAAAATTTTATATCGTCTGTTATTACAACCACCTTTTCCAATTTAGCAAGATTATAAAGCTCGTTGTCTGTGTTTTCTAAGTTTTCAAAAACTTCTTTTAAGGCGGCCTTAGATATTTTAAACCTATCACTATACAACAATACACGTTTGCTAATAAAACCATAGTCGTCCTCATACTTTGCAAAATTTTCAAGCTCTTTTATAACAGAGTCTGTTGTGATTATTTCAAAGCTATCGAAAACCCTTTCTAAAAGATGTATTGTTTCTAAGCTAATAAGAGCTGAAGTATCAAAAATAAGCCTATTTTTTTCCATATTGAAGTCCTGACTTTACAGATTCCCTAGATTTTTCAGTAAGAAACTCCATCCTGTCAGCTATTTCTTTTCCAACAATGCCTTGAACATCTTTCTTTGTAACAATGCCTTTTACATATAACGTGCCCAACTCCATAAGCAGTCTGGTTTTTTCTTGGTAAACATCTTCAGCCAGCTTTGTTCTAATCCAGTCAGACTTGTTTACCTTAAGAAGTTTTGATATTGTATCCAAATCATCTACAAGTTCCGAAGGTAACCTTATATTAACTTGTTCTGTTCCCATATTATCGCCTGTATAGCATTTAGTAGTATTTGATATTTAAATGGTTTCAGATATAACAATGTTATACAAAAAACAAACCCCTTGATTATGGGACTGTTATACAAACCTTTTAAATACAAATTACCATTAGTAAGTGATAATTATGATTGGAATAGATGCTATTGGTGTGTACCTTCCTGGAAGGTATGTAGACGCTCAAGAATTGGCAGGCTATAGAGGGAGTAGATACGTTGGACTTCCACAAAAAATTGGGAAAAGAAAAATTGCTGTTCCATCTTGGTTTGAAGATGCAGCGAGTATGGCAGCTAATGCTACAAGGAATTTGTTAGATTTAAGTGGTGTAAGCGCACACGAAATA
>DATDTO010000003.1:0-2015 GCA_035290825.1 archaeon | reverse complement strand
GCTATTTATAGTTTCCGTCGAGCCACCAAAGTAAACTTAACATTAGACAAACATACAAACTCACAGCATACAGATTTTCTAAAACACCAGAGCTTCAGCTGGGCGGTTAAACAAATTAAAAATAAGAACAAATATTTCATTTCAATAGATAGAAGCTAAAACGCTGCTACTATTTCCTATGTTTTTGGAAACAATCTCTACAATATACAGGCCTGTCCCCTGAAGGTTTAAAAGGAACTTGGGTTTGTTGTCCGCAATCAGCACAAACTGCGTCGTGCATTTCTCTTGGTCCACCGAAGCCTCCTCCGCCTCCTCCTCTGAAACCGCCCTCTCTAAAGGCCATTATCTCTTTTCTCCTTTTCGGTTAGAAATAGCTTGACTACCTTTTGTCGACTCTGCTACTATTCCACTCCTACTATTTAAACAAGACCGCAAAACCAGGTAACCCAGCTTCGCTTCTTGCTGTGGAATATATGGAAAGCGAGTATATAAGCTTTAAAATCAGACCGGTTTTGATGTTTGGCATACAAACCTTTGGGTCATGCACCTAATTTTTGGCTATACGGTTTTATTCCACCCCTTTCACCGATTAATTGATTTTGGTCTTCTCTGGACGACTCTAGAGGGCGGACAGTGCTTTTATGTTTATCGGTTAATTATTAGTTGGTGAGATCATAAAGTGCTTTCGGCACTAAATATACTATGACAGAAGTTCCAAGTGGTGGAGACCATCAACGGAAACCCACGAGAAGTGAAGTCCTAAAAAGTCTGGGTAGGACGGTGGCTCGTCTAGATGCAAATTACCATGGTTTAATTAGCGAAAAATCATATGATGGTTTTCCTTTAGACAGGGAACAAAGTGATCGAGATGCCGTTAGATGGGTTGAAGGATTCTTAGAACGGGCTATAGAAGCTGGGAAGAGATATGAAGTAGACCGTAAACCTCAGACTATAGTTCGGGCACAGAGAAAAACAATTTTGCGAGAACCATATACAGAGCCACGGATTGAATTTAGTGAAGTTAACATATATATGCGCGCTAGCGATGGCGATAAATTATTTGAATTGAGAATATTTGAAACAGTTGAGGAGCGCGAGAGTGGTAACGCCTTCATATTTAACTTAGGAAGGTATGAAACAGACGAAGAATGTAGAAAGGCGTTTGAAAAGGCTGTCCAGGAACTAGATCAAGGATATAGGTTAAAATTAAAGAGATTCAAGGATAGTTGGGGATTCGAGAGTCAGTGGGTTCACGTTGGAAGACATTTATTAAGATTAGATGAATTAAAAGGAGACGGCACAGCGGAACTAGTACCTCCGAAGGAACAGTCCGCCCCCTCTTCATGACAATAAAAGACCAGACGTCTTCACTCAATGCTCATTCTGTTAAAGATCTGCTTAGCGGAAAATAAGACACTTTATAATGGCCAACATTAATTAAAAGTAGCTATTCCAATTTTCTGAGCAACTGTTTGTACTGTAGAACTAGGTCTAATATCTCGTGCTCCTCTTCATGCTGTTCCTCAATGCTCAATTTTTGTTTCATCTATTCCACCTGTTCGAAGCCAGCCGGCTATTTCCTTTGGCTGGTATACCCTTATATTTGTTATTATCCTTTCAGCTTTATTAAAGTTTTTGACCCTTACTTTGCCTCCATTTTTCTTCAAAAATCTGAGAGTTACTATGAAACCTGTCCTTTTGTTGCCACTTGCGAAACCATGGGTTGTTATTAAATCGTGCATTAGAGCACCTGCTTTATCATATAAGTCGCCTTGTGTTTGTTTAACCCTTTCTACAATTTCATCTATGTAGCTGGCTGGCCTTAGCAACTTATGTTGATCTGCTTTCCTGTTAGACATTATGTTAACGATTTCGTTGGTAAATAAAACAGATTCTCTTGTCGGGTAAACATATCCGCTTGGCATGATGATAGTTGTTTTTAGACAAATAAAAATGTCGCGCCAATCTCCCAACAATAAAAATCCTAACATTCTTCACTCAATGCTCATTCTGTT
>DATDTO010000002.1:0-19210 GCA_035290825.1 archaeon | reverse complement strand
ATCTGCTGGGCTATTTTTCCTGTTATCCTCATGCTATATTATTGGTTGAAGTAGGATTAGTTTAAGATCAGATATATTAGGAATGACTATCGATCTGATTTGCAAGAAAATTAGCTATTTGGGAAACCTGTCCCAAGGCCGGGTAGGGAATGAAGACATTAAAGGGTGTGAGGACAATATGTAGATATGAGAAAAAAGACTGTCCTTCCAGTACCGTTTGTGCAGCAGGTAAACCCAAAGGGTGGCTTGGCCCCATTCGCAGAGATGATATTGAGGCATTATGGTGTTGAATCCTGTCAACGGGATATTTTTGACAAGGCCAAGTGGGGTGACGCCGACAAAGAAGGCATTACGGACGCTGGAATAGGGCTTTCCTTGTCTGATTTTGGCTACAAGATTGTTTGTTGGAAGAATGAAAGGCCAGATGCACCGCAAAGTTGGAAGGACCGCGAACAATACTACTGGCCACAATATTGGAGAGCTGTAAAGGTTGGCGCTTTAGATGTAAAGAAGGATGCAGACCTGTTTTTGATAAAGGAGTATATTGACAAGGGTGTCCCGGTGATCGCTGAGGTGGACAATGGAAAGTTTTCTGGGAAGCAAACAACGTGGACGCAGTTTATTCTGCTCATAGGTCATAGCAACACCCACTTCACTTACCACAACCCGCTGGAAAATAAGGGTGGGAAAACAATAACATTTGAGAAGTTTTCACAGTGTTGGACAGAGACGCCTTTTGTGAACAAGTCTATGAGGGTCATTGTTAAGAAGGGTGAGATTATCTAATTTGTGGGGGAGTCGCATTAGGCGCCCTTGAAAATAAAATGTTTGTTCTTAGAGAAGTAAATAACCATGGAATAGCACATGAATATTATCGAGATCAACATGGTAACAAACAATATGTTTAAAGGCAGTTCTGTTACTTTTGGATATTCCAAATACAAAAACAATAAGCCTAAGAATATTGTCAGGTTTTGAAAAGCGCCCTTTATTTTACCGCTCATCTCAGACCCTAAAGTTATACCATTTGCTTTGGCCATCTGTTTG
This sequence comes from archaeon, assembly GCA_035290825.1. Lineage (GTDB taxonomy): Archaea > Aenigmatarchaeota > Aenigmatarchaeia > QMZP01 > JACQNV01 > JACQNV01. The sequence goes on along the minus strand of DATDTO010000002.1, from coordinate 18,163 downwards.
GTTTCATTAATTGAAAAATCCCTGACTAGACTTATCATTATCATCCAAGCTGGTATCAATTTCATATCTACAAATGCCAGGAGGATTACATTTAACATTATTTTGTCTGATAGCGGGTCCCAAAATTTACCAAAGTCAGAGACTTGGTTCCTGTTTCTTGCAATTTTTCCGTCTATGAAGTCTGTGAATGCGCCGAAGCAAAACAGAACAAAAGCAGCCAATTTTGCATATGGGGAGTCCATATACATGAGGATTACAATGAACGGTATTGTAAACGTCCTCAGAACTATTAGCTTGTTTGGTAAGTTCATATTATCACTTGGTGCATAAATTAATTATCTTGAATACATTGGCCTCCAGTCAAGGAGTGTTCTGCCTACAGGATACCTGTTTGCAAACCCGCTGTTTATTTCCTGGGCGTTCCTGACAGGATAGGCGCCGCCAATAATTTTTCTTGCCTGGCTAGCATAAAACCCGTCAACCAACATATCAAGGGCACTGGTAAAATGTTCTGCTCGCGATCGCATTAACCCCTTTAATATGATTCCTTTTTTCATAAGCGGCCGCAGTTCTATTCCTTGGGCCTCATCGCTTAGCCCTAAAACAATAACAGTTCCACCTGGCCGCAGAAGCCTCGATGCCTGGTTTATAACATGACCTTGGCCATGGTTTCCAACACACTCGAAAACCACATCATACTGGCCCTCAAAAACTGTTGGCAAATCCATTGTATGGCGGACAGACGCATATTCTTTTGCAAGTCTTATTTTGTCTACACCAACACCAAGTAATCCATTGTCCTGCACATCTATTCCCTTATAATTTGATACAAGGGATTGCATCAGGCCAATCGGCCCGTCACCTATTACACATACCTCCATGCCCCTCTCCAACTTCGCCTCTTCTGCTGCATGGAAAGCGATAGATAAGGGTTCTGTTAAAGAGGCTATATCCAAAGGCACGCCGTTTGGTATTGGGACAACCCTTTGCTTGCCATATGGAAAAACAGCCCTCGCAAAACCGTCTGCGTTGCTGCTTGCAAACCTCGTTTCAGGGCAATAATTGTCACCACGGCCCCCATATTGGCAGGCCGGACAGTTTGGTTGGCCACAAGGCATGTTTGGTATTGGAACAAAAAACTTTTCTGTCGGTAAGCCGTCAGCATCAAGTAACTCTGTAGCAGCCTCATGTAAAGGGATTAAAGGGTATACGCTATCCAAAACGTTCTGTGGCCTTCTGCCTTCAAAATAGTTGATGTCAGACTTGCATATCCCAGTAAAAATCGGCCTGAGAAGCAGGTCGCCTTCTTGGAGTTCCACATCCCTACCGACCTCTTCTATTTTCCTTGGTTCTGTTATTTCAAAAACTCTTGATCTCATGTTTTACAGTATAGTAAAACAACATATATAAGCATATCATGTACCGCTTGGTTAAGCTTTTTAGCCTAAGATTAGAAAAGGTTATATGCAACTGCCGTCAGACAGATTGAAAAGGAAGGTGGAAAAGGAGAACCTTTGGGTCTTTGTTTTAAGTGTGCTTTCGGGTTCTGATTTCACTGGTTCTGAAATTAAAAAACTGGTCACCAAGAAGTTTGGCTTTTTAACAGGCAATGTCACAGTATACAAGGTCTTGTACTTGTTGGAAAAGGGTGGGTATGTAAGTTCTTCTAAAAAGGGCAAGGCTGTGGTATACAAAATAACACTGAAAGGGGGAAAGGAATTGGAAAAGGCAAGGGACTTCCTTATTGAAACAGGCCGCAGCATTTAGATGTCTAGAATTACCCTGGCAAACCACCCTTTAGCTGTTTTCTTCACCTCAAAAAAGTGTAGTGTGACAGCCTTTACGTCCACCTTCAGGTTGTGCTTCTTTGGGTCTATTTTTTCCCCTTGCAAAATTGCTTTTAGTTTGTTTGTTTTGCCTTCTGAAATCGAGACTTTTATTTTTGAAAACAATAGCAATTCTGCATCCTTTAAAAAAATCAGCTCCTGGAGAAAATCGAATAACAACATTTCTATATTATCTTTTTCTAGAACAATTTCCTTTTTCACTTTTTGTTTTATATCTTTCAGGTCTGTCTGCGTCTCCTCGGTTGCCAGGCCTGCAGCTTCAAAAAGTTTGTCCAAATCCTTCCCCTCAGCTTCGAACAAGACGTCGGCTGTGTGATCGAAAAACTTGTAGCCCATAGTTATAATTAGCGGTTAGAATATATAGTAGTATGAAAATAAGGCTAAGGGCTTTCTTGATGAGGAGTGGGGAGTTTAGCAAGGCGCATGATGCTATAAGGCTTGTCAAGTTTGGTAAAATTCTTGTGAATGGGAAACCTATAAGAAACGCTGAGTACTCTGTCAAAACAAAGGACAAGGTTGAGATTGTGGACAAGGGTAGAAAGGAATTAAAGCTAAAGCCGTTTGTTTATATTGTTTTTAACAAGCCTGCGGGCTTTGTTTGCCAGAAAACAAACAAGGAACCTTCTGTTTACGAACTTATAGACAGGATAAGGGAGGTTAACCCTGAAACAAGGAAGACTTTATTTTGTGTTGGTAGGCTTGATATGGATACTGAGGGTTTGCTTATTGTGACAAATGATGGCAGGGTGGGAAACGAATTTTTGAGGCCTGAAAACCACGTCACCAAGGCTTACTTTGTGGAAACAGAAAAGGCCTTGTCTGAAGGTGATTTGAAAAGGTTGGTTTCTGGCGTCGAGATAAAGTCGGAGGATGGGAAGCACTTTGTAAAGGCTTTGAACACAAAATTGCTTGGTGAAAATTCAGTGGAAGTTGTGATAGATGAGGGTAAGAAAAGGCAGGTCAAGCTGATGTTCGAAGCGATTGGCAACAAGGTTGTCTATTTGAAAAGGGTTGGCTTGGGAAAACTTCGAATAGAAAACCTTGATTTCAAAGGCAAAAATTACATCATATTAGAAAGGCAGGAATTGGAAAAGATGCTCTAATTTTGGCCTTGGAAAGCTTATAAAATTAACGTCCAATATTGCTAATGGTTTCAGTAACAGAGTTGGGGCAGCGGACTGTTGACTACCTGAGAAAACATGTTTTTTCAGATCGAGCAGACTATGTAGAAAATAATGATATTTTGGTTGCAGAGAGATATGTTGATTTTGAAGCTACACAGACAGGATTAGCCACTGTTGACAGGTCATGGGTTCGCGATCGTGTGCTTGATTGGATTAGGGATTCTGAAGAATATGTAGTTATTGATATAGCTGCTGGTTTTGGAAGTGGATACGCTCACCAACTTTCTCAACAATTTCCACATGCACAATTGTTTATGACTGACAATTTCAATGTTGGTGGTATTGAGGGTTCAAAAAGTCAGTTTGCCAAATTTCCTCAGGATCTTGTTTTTACCAAAAAGTCCTGTATTGGCACCCCCGAAGAACATATGAATTATATGCTTCAGGCAAACGGCTATAGAAATATACGTTATATAGACAGGGCTTTAACTGTGGGTGGAACAGGCACACAGTTCCCCGAGCTTGAAAAAGTAACTAAAGGGAGACGTGTCCTTGTAACTGGTATTTGTAATCCTGCGGATCTTGGTTTAGTAACTGCCCGCGAAGCTGCTTATCACGGCGCTGAAGAATGTTATATAGTACCGGCGGGTTTAGAGTGTCTTACACCAGATAAAGCGGCAGATTTTTTGAAGGGATAGATGGAATGCTTTCAGACGAAGAGTTGAACATATTGCTTTCATTGAACAATTCCGAAACCGATGAACCGGATGGGCAACCTAGAATAGCAATTAAACAAGCATTTATCGTTGGGCTTGCACGTAAACTAGAACCTTATTTTGCCCCAACAATCTATAGATATGAAAATCCAAAAAATGATTATAATCAACCAGATCACCTAGTTGCAGGGAAGCGGATTTCTGTGATGGATAGGTCAGCTGCAATAAAACCAGAAACAGCTAAACAAGAGAAAATATCTAAACCGCTTGATGTAGATGAACCATGGTCTTTAGGCGGAGGTATAGCCATTAGGTTCTAGCTTCTTTTCGACTTTTTCTTTTAGTGACCCTACACCTTCCCCAATAAAAACCAGCTTTTTGTCGCCTTGTTTTTCCTCAAGATCCCATCTTCCTGCGACAAAGTTTACTAAAACGGATTTCCCTTCTAGATTTACAAATCCTTTTAACCTGTAAACCTCTTTCGGGACATTTTTAAGGAACTCTTCAAGGCTTTCTTTTGTGAATTTCTTTTTCACATCCAAAACAAAACTCTCCATTTTTGTGTGCTCTGTTTTTTTGTGCAATTTTCTTTCCCTATGTTCAATTTCCAAAGAAAAAAGCAAATCTATGTCTACATCACATTGCTTTGTTTTGAATATGTGGGCTCTTGTGTTTACACCCTTTATTTTGTTTTGTATTTCTTTTAGCTCAGACTCTTTTACCAAGTCAACCTTGTTCAGCAAAACAACATCAGCAACCTCTATTTGCGCTTCGCCGACCTTGCCTATGGAAGGGAATCGGATAAAGGAGTCGGCGTCCACAACAATTATCACCGTATCCAACTTTACTTCTTTCAAATTCTCTTCCACATCAAAAACAATTGCATCTGGCTCCGCCACCCCAGTAGTCTCCACAATTATAATTTCCGGGGAATATTTTTTTATAATCTCCTTTATTGCGAATTCAAATTCTCCTGTCAAGGAACAGCAGACACAGCCACCGGAAAGTTCTTGTATGTCCACATTCTTGCCTTTGATTATTTGTGTGTCTATGTTAACCTCGCCAAACTCGTTCATCAGGATTGCAAACTTTCTGTCCAGATTATCAATTATTCTCCTAAGTAAAGTTGTCTTGCCTGCGCCTAGGTAACCGGAGATTATTGCGATTGGTATCTTTTCCATAGAAAGAGTAGTCTATTTGTCTATTTATTATTGACAGTGTACCACTTAGCGAACTTTTCAACTGCTTTTGCTCTATGTTTAATTTTGTTTTGCTCTTGTTCTGGAATTAGGCAGAAAGGTACGTCGTAGCCATCTGGTATAAAAATCCTATCGTAAGGAAGGGATTTATGGCCGCCGTCGAAAACTTTGTCTGATATTTTACCATTTACAGACCCGTCAAAAAACTTGTGGCCGGTTTTGCCAATATAACAAATAAGCGTTTTGAAGTAGGCTTGCCGGTTTTTGCCTTTCAACCTTTCCAATATCCCAACAAAACCCAGCTCGTTGAAAACCTTTTTTGGGAAAGGCCCAGGAAAGTTTTCAAATGCTTCAAAAAACAGGCCAGTGTCGTCTACTATTAGCGGCTTTTGGAGCTTGGAATAAGCGTCTTGAGCCTTTGATAAACATCTTTCTTCAAGAGTGTTTCCTTGTTCCTTTGTTTCAATTGGTTCTTGTATTGACCGGATTCCAAACTTCCCAAGAATATCTTTTATCTCAAGGAATTTTCCATGGTTTGACGTGACGATTGAGATTTGCATAAAACTATTTGATAAGCCCTCTTAATTTAGGATATAGTTTCTTCATAAACTCCAAAACTTTGTCACCATACTCTTTGGTAAGGACAGTCCCATAGTATTTTGTGCCGTTTCTATAGTATCTTAGTTCGTCCATGAACCTGACATCGGATTCTAAAAATCCCAAAGTTCTCAGATAGGAAACTTCCGCTTCATGGGAGCTTCCTGAATTATACCCGTCAATAAGCATTTTTGCTCTAATACCCTCTATGAGGATATCATAACACGAGTCTACAATAAAATTGAAATTCATTTTCTCTTGCGGTATGTTTTTCAATGACGTTTCCAAGAAATCTCTTTTCGCTTCAGCTTCCTTTACTATGGAAAGTGCTCTATGCATGTTTGGTGTCTGTTTCTTTACTATTCCAGATCTTATAAATTCCTCAAAGCTTTTCATATATCAACAGCCCCCTTTAGTGTTATTCCATTTACTATATTGTTTAACAGGTGGTTATCTATAGATTTGAAGGACTTGAAATAATTTATAATTATTGGCCTTTCAAGATTTTTTTCAAATTTAGATAAGTCTATATCCTTTTCCTTTGAGTATATCACAGCTAAATCTAAATCCGATTTTACAGTGTCTTCACCAAAAGCATAAGAGCCAAAGAGTATAACAGAAGCTTCTGGAAAATTATCATAAATAAAATTAACCAATCCAGATTCATAAATTTGCTTCAGGTTGTCTGCTCTTTTCAGCCAGATTGTTTGGGTATTATCCCTGTTCAGCTCAATTGAAAGCCTTTTGGAGTTTTTGTCTTTAGACACCTTTATGAAGTTCAGTTTTTCTAGCGCTGGCAAGGCCTTTGAAACAGCCGGCTGGGAAACTTTAAGGGTATGTGCTATATTTCTGCCGTTCAAATTTTCCCCGATTTTTATGAACAAAAGCCTCAAAATATCTTGCTGAAGAATAGTTAACTTAAGTTTATACATGTTAATCACAGTTAATATATGTTAACTTGAGTTTATATAGTTTGTGTGTAGAATTAACCTTTCACATTTCCAATTGGAACCAACTTGACAACTTTCTGGAAAATGCCGACATTGTGGGCTGACTCAATAATTTCATCAATAATCTCCAACCCCTACTTCTAATCCATCTGGCCAAAATTGTTTTAGTTTATCTAAATGTTCTTGGTTAATTCCAACATGATAGTGGCTGCTTTCGCCGAAAAAGGTAATTTTTGTCCCAGGATGTCCATAGTTTGGTGATAAATCGGCGACACCAGCTCCTACGATTCCATATCTACTTCCAGATGGTTTTGGTATTATTTGCCCAGATGAGAGTACGGCACGTGTTTGATAATCCAAACCTAAATCTATCAGGAGTTTTCTAAGTATCCTGGCGTGCAACGAGTGGCTGCTAGAGTCACATATAGGGAATGGAATAGTATCGAAGCGCAAGAATGGCTGGTCATCGACATAAACTTGAATTATTTTTCTATATTGCTCTCTACCATCTGACCATTTTGGGTCAAAATTAATTCTTGGAATCTCTTTTTGGTCTCTGAAAATAAGGGCTTTGTAAAAATCTTCTAACCCATTTTCCAAAACATCTGCATAACCCGACAACCTACGCTCTATGTCCTCTTCCATTTCCCTGACACTCATCGGATTTACAGAACACAGTTCCCCATATTTTCTTAACCTATCTAATGTTGGTTTTTTGACTATTTCAAATGTTTCAGGCGATGATAAAGCAGACTCTTTCAGAAGTTTAAGGTCTTCTTCAATTGTCCTTGACAACTCTATTTCCTCTTTTCTCCATTTTTCCCAGTCAAAACTTTCGGCTGTCATGACCAGAAAATAGATTATCAAAATAAATATATCTGTCCTCCAGTACTGGAGTATATAAATAGTAAAAACTAAATTATTGTATGGACACAAAAGCATTGGAAGGCATAGGTCTTACAAAGGGAGAAATATCAGTCTATTTGGCTTTATTGGAAATTGGTGCATGCACCGCAGGAGACGTAATAAAAAAAGCTGGCATACAAAATTCAGTTTTTCACTTCTGCATAAACAGGCTTATAGAAAAAGGCATCGCATCATATGTGAAGAAGGGCAAAGTCAGGGTGTACAAGGCCGCTGACCCCGAAAACTTCCTTTCTTATCTGAAAGACAAGGAAAAAGAGATTGAGGAAATATTGCCCGAATTAAAGTCTAGACAAAAGACAATAAAAGAGAAGGAAGATGTTGAAATCTTTGAGGGGATAAATGGAATTATTTCCTTGCTAAATTTTCTTATAGAGGGTGCAAAGAGCGGGGACGAGTTTCTGTTTTTTCCACCCTACATCGAAGAGAAAAATGAAGAAATACAGAAGTTTTACGAGAGGTATGATTGGAAAAGAAAGAAGAAAGGTCTAGTTGTAAAAGGCATAGCTCCGAACAGCCTTAAAGATCTTTTCTCAAAAAGAAAATATTTGAAGATGAAATTCACCAATTTTCCTATCCCAGAAAATATAGGTATGTGCAATGATAAAATGGCCATGATTTCTTGGGGAGAAAAACCAAAAGGCATTTTGATACAATCCAAACAAATTGTGGAGAAGGAAAGAAAATTCTTTAACAAGTTTTGGAATATAATGTAAACTCAAAAGGAGCTGAAAACTTTCAACCTTTCACATTCACAATTGGAACCAATTTGACAACCTTCTGGGAAGTCCCTACATTGTGCGCTTATTTCATTTAATCTGGTTCATAGTGATATTTATCATCGTTTCCTGAAATTTTTTTGTAGCCCATAATTTTTTTGATCTAAACTAAAATAATTTTCTCTGTCCGGGTTTATACGCTGCCAAAAAGAGTCCGAAATCCAGATGCCATGTTTTCTTGGACCGTTCTTGCCACAGAAAATAAACTTCAGAGCAGTGGCTGTCAAATTCCGCCCTCGAAACCCCGTTCACTTTCATGAAATGATTTGCGAGTTTGTCAATAAAATTTTCTGGCAGATTGCCTTTGCTTATTCTAACATTTACAAGCCCGATGTGTTTGATATCATGGCACAAATCGCAAAGAGCAATAAATCTTTTGAGTCTCTGTATGTTTCTTTTGTTGTCAAACTCCCAGACTTCATGGCAATTCAATTTACCAGAAGTCCCACAAATCTCGCATCTGTGTCCCGCCATTTTATAGCATTCCTTTCTTATCCTGTCCCACACTTCTTTGGGAACAGAGTTCCTCAGATTTTTGTACCATGTTGTCTGCGGGATGAGTTCGGCTGTTAATTTTAAAGGCATATATTGGAATTAAACTACTGTTCCCTTAACTCAAAAATTTCCTTCAGCTTTGCCCCGCTTAATCTGGCAAGCAGGCTTTCCCCTGATCCGATGACAGAATCAGAAAGGCTCCTCTTTTTTTCCATATCTTTTTGTAGCTGATCTCCTCTAAATTGCCTTTTAGCAGCATTCCTTGACATTGTCCTTCCAGAGCCGTGGCATTAACACCTAAAGTTCTAAAATCTTCTTAACAGTCGCATCAGCAAAGATTTTCATAGTATCGAATATTTTTAAAGTTGGGTGTTTCGGAATTAATAATTGGAGGTCTGTGCAGGCAAGCATCACACAATCAACATCTTTATTTTCAAAATCGTTAATAATCTTGATCAGTTCCTCCCTATCGCTATTCTTTTGTTTTCCCGTAACGAGATTCAGAATAAATTTGCCCATTTTAACTTGCTGAAAAGCATTTGGAGTAACATACACAATTTTATTTTTTTCAAAAGCATTCTCGTATAATTTATTCTGGATAGTTGCAGATGTTGATACAATTCCAACTTTTTTGAATCTGTTTTTCTTGAGGAATTTTACTGTTTCTTCAACAATGCTTAAAACAGGAACTTTTACAGCGTTCCTGATTTCTTCAATGAACACGTGAAGCGAGTTGCAGGGCATCACAATAAAATCTGCACTTGCTTTTTCCAGTCTTTTTGCTTCAGCAACTAAAAAAGGTATGTATCTGCCGCTTCCTCTGTTATTCATTATCAAATCTTCTTCAATCTCATAAGGCAAAGGAACGCTGGAAATTACAATTCCCGGCCTTGCTTCTTTTGTTTTTTTGTAGCATGAGAAAACTATATCTAAGTAAAATTCCGAAGTTGTTTCTGGTCCAAGACCTCCAATTATTCCCACGGTTTTCATATGAATATAATGATTGCTAAACTGTTTATAAATATTGCTTTTAGCCAAAAGCCCATTTCCTGTTTTAGGTATTCTGTATCTATTTGTGCCTACTCCAACGGAGACTATTCATTAGGGAAAGTGCTTCCCCACGAATAACTTACCTGTACTTTATTCATTTCTTTATTTCTGAGAACAGTCATCCATTCAATGTCCTGAATATTTGGGACAGTATCTGTAACGCTTTGTGGAACAAAATTAGAATAACCGGCCCAGTCTAAAGGTTTTACAATGAAGCCATTACGTTCCCTATGAAGTCTTGTCCCAGGCAGGGTTGAGGTCACAAAAGTCATGGATTTATCTGCGTAGCCATTGCGTACCAATTCTTGGTGAAGACGGACATCTTCTTCCATGCTCTGCAAAGATTGTCCTGGGTAACCGATTATTTCACTTGTACATACATATATTCCCGATTCTCTTAGTGCCATTACATGAGGGAAATGGTCTGCAAATCTCTTTTGCATATCTTTCAATGCGCTCCCAGTTAGCGCACCCTTACGCGGGTTTAGGGGAACATATAATGAATTTATCCTTCCGCAACCTTTCCCCTGGTACTCCATGAGCATCTCGATCACTACAGGCGTTAACCCTTCAAATTCAATGCCACCATTATCCTGCCAATAAAATCCATACTTTTTCATTAACTCTAGATATGATCTCAGATTTTTTTGTGGTTTGAATAAAAAGGCGTCATCTTGAACTATAATCTCTTCAATTCCAGCATCTGCAAATCTTTTCAGCTGTTCATCTATTTTCTCAAGATTTGTTGTTGAAACTTTATTCTCTTTCTCGCCAGCCACACAAAACTCGCAGCTGCGAAAGCATCCCTTAGAAAACATATAATCAACAGATCTTCTTCCTTTTGTGTCATAGGCATGTGTAGGCCTAAAAGGATACGCGTTTTCAGCCATCAATTCCATATCCAATAATGGAAAATTCCTTATATCTGCTACACCTCCAAATATTACTTTCCTATCCGATCCCATTTCAACCAGATTTATCATTGCACTCACCGCATCACCAGTAACTACATAATCTGCTCCTGTTGTTACAACTTCAATGGGTTGCGCAGTTGCATGTTGCCCGCCCATCACTATTTTTGCATCAGGAAAATTCGATCTTACTGCTCTGGCTAATGTCAATGCAGCAGGATAATTGCAACTTGCAAAAATAGGTATGCCGACAAAATCAGGATCCATTCTTCCTACTTCATCTAATGTTTTTTCAAGGGGGGTTCCTGTTCTCACCATGTTTCTTACAATCTTATCTCCTTCAAACGAAGAATACTTCTTTGCAAATTCTCTTGGATCGAGCGTGTTGAAATCTTGCATCTTTTGATGCTGGAAGTCCTCATATGAACATTCACTTGGAATATCCACGCTTTCAGTGCCATATGTTTCTCGCCTGAACATGGTTCTTTTTTCCAATCCACAGCCTCTTACCGTTTCATCAAGAAGCCTTACTTCATGACCCCTTTCCTTTAAAGCAGAGCCTATCCACCATAATCCTAGTGGATGGCTTGTTCTAATCGTATCCCAGACCGCATCAGTTTCGTATGCAGGTTTTATCAGCATTATTCTCTTTGACATTTTATCACCTATTGGTAAACATTTGAATACGCCAGATAATAAAACAAACATATTCAAAATTTGGACAAATGTAATCTTTATAAATCCTAAATTACAATTGTCTAAAATATGGAAGAAAAGATAAAATTAGACAGTTACGACAGGAAAATCATTTTTGAGCTGGACAAGAACGCCAGGGTCACAGACACTGAAATTGGAAAGCACATTAGAAAATCAAAACAATTCGTAGACTATAGGATAAAGCGCCTTGAAGAAGCCGGCGTCCTGCGCGGATACATAACTGTCATCGACTATTCAAAACTGGGATATCAAAGCATCAGGGCATACTTTAAATTCCATAATATTACCAGGGAAAAACAGGACGAAATAGAAAACGATTTGATCAAGGATAAAGAAGTCTGGTGGCTCGTTACGTTAGAGGGACAGTGGGATGTTGGTTTTACTATTGGCGTCAAAAATATTATTGATTTCTATGGCTATTGGGACAACATAATGGCCAAGTACAGAGAATATATCAGCAAGAGGTCTATAGTCATCTACACACATATCACGCAATACCCCAAATCGTATATTATCAACCAAAAAAACGCAGAGCATGGAACAATTGTTGGATCATCAAAAGAGACAATTTCTGTCGATAAATTAGACCTTGATCTCCTTAAAGTTTTATCTGATAATGGAAGAGTTCCATTGCTTGAAATTGCCAACAGGTTTGATACGAGTCCGCAGGTTATCAGAAATCACATAAGAAGATTAGAAAAAAATAAATTAATCCAGGGATATAGAGCACTAGTTGATGTTTCTTTTTTAGGATACCGATACTATAAATCTTACATTAGCCTTCTAAACACAGAAAGGATGCAAGAATTGCAACAATTTTGTTTACAACATCCAAACATCCTTAATACAAACAGGACTATCGGGGGGAGCGATTTTGAGATTGAACTACAGGTGAAATCTTTTGACGAATTTGATTCCATAATGAATGAGATTAGAAGGAAATTTGCAGGCATGATAGATTATTATGAATTTGTAATTGCACGGGAAGAGAAGAAAATGGTTTATTTCCCATTTGAATAATTTATTGTTGGTAAACCCAACAGGAGCTCAAAGGCTTAAAAGCCGCCTCAATTCTTCGGCTAGGCATTTATAGCCTTTGGGTTTCGCTTTTTCTAATTGGTTAGCTCAACCGCCGCTTCCCTAAAGACCGAAGCAGGTCTCATACAAACTGCTTAGACCTGCTTCCAACTAAGAGGGGGACAAGGTAGCTCCCGCTTACTCGTCCCCTGTAGCCCCAATGAAAAATGGTATCTCAAAAACATAGGGCGGGGCTCATCAAGGGTCTCTAGCTCAAGGGAGGTAAAAGTATGTTATCAATAAGAAATCCAACAATGGAAGAAATCATAGAAGCTTTGGTAAGATACCAAAAAGGTGAAGAATTGACTGACAGAGATCTCTGGATTTTGGAAGAATATGGAGAAGAAGAACCAGATGAATTTGAGAGTATTTTTGAGATAGGGGAATAGCGGAACGCTACCCTCTAATTAGGCTTATAATCGAGAAAGGGAGAAGATATAATATGGAGATTTCAGTGTCAGAGTTGCTAAAAGGAAAAATCAACGTGTCAAGAAAAGTTCCAGTTAGAAAATGGTCTATTGATTGGCCACTGCCAGATAAGTTTGAAGTAGAAAAATATACAACTAAATTGATTAGCAATGGAAAGGAATCTTTTATTGGAAGATACAGACTTTTGGGAAGAATGGGAAAAGAAATACCAAAAGCCAAAAAATGGTACAGAGGAAATAAGTCAAGAATCGGATTGGAATATTTTGTTAAAGATGGTTATGTCTGGTGTACAATTAAACACTCCTTTCAATCAATACTTGAAATAGAAAAATGCAAACTCAGCAGAGATGATAATTGGCTATATCTTGAAGTCCCAAAAGAATATGTCGGAATATGGTATTACAAAAACATCAATAGCCCGAATTTCATAATTGTACCCGAGTTTATTGAGTTGGATGATTTGTTTTTTCAAACAATTGGAATATTGACAGGAGAAATGACAAAAAAAGATACAATTGAAATAGGGAACGTTGAACCTGCAGTAATCAACACAATAATAGACTGGTTTACCAGAACCAAAATAATTCCAAAAGGCGAATTTTCTTTCGAGATTAACATAAATTCAAGAGAAATTCCTCTTAACCAAAGAAATATTGTATCCAAAGACGCTAAGAATTTTTGGGCAAAATCGATTGGAATTCAATCAGAGAAAATACATTCTGTACATTTTTATGAGAAAGTCATAACTCATATGCCTGAAAACATAGGAACGCTTCATGTGTCTTTCACTCATAAATGTGCAAGATTATTGATAGATCATTTATGTAGCCGTGCAAAAGAAATTGTTGTCAAAGATGAAAATTACTCAATTCCTTTTTTGCAAGGTTTGTTTGCTGCAGAAGGTGAAGTGGGAATAAGTGAAAACAGAGTCAATCAACTAAGAATATCTTCAAAACATTTGGAAGAAAGAAATTTTTATGAAAGTGTTTGTAAAGCGGCTAAAATAAACGCTAAAGCTTCGCTAAAAACTCATCACGTCAGCATAACCGGTCTTTGGGACATTTTGAGATGTGTTGAATTGGATATAGCTAAATTACATCCAGAAAGAAAGAGAAAACTAATTTCGTGTCTTAACAAAATGCTGTCTATCAAAGCGATGAAAACATTAACAAAATCACCTTTGACAGTCAAAGAAATTGCAGAGTTATTAAAAACCAAAGACGGAAGGAATCTAAATAAAAATCTATATAACTTTTACACAAATTGATTTATAGAAAAAATCATAGGAAATGAAGTTAGATGGAAACTAACCGAAAGAGGCGATAATATAACTAAAATCCTATCTTAACCCTTGATATTACCTATAGGGACTAGTTTACAAACCTTAAGTGATATACCAGCTTGATGAACAGACTCTACAACTTCATCGATCGATTTATACGCCGCACCTGCCTCTTCTGCCAACCCAGAAAAACTAACAGATTTAACAAGTATACCTCTCTTCTCCATATCTTTCTGAAGCTGTTCACCTCTAAACATTCTTTTAGCAGCATTCCTTGACATTGTTCTCCCAGAACCGTGGCATGTAGAACCAAATGTTTCTTCCTCTGCTTTCTTGGTTCCGACTAAAAGGTATGAACCTGTTTCCATTGAACCACCCAGTATAATTGGTTGTCCGTCGTCTCTATAAAGTTTGGGTATTTCTATTCGTCCAGGACCCAACGAGCGTGTGGCTCCTTTTCGGTGCACGAGAACCTTCTTTTTCTTTCCATCTACAGTATACTCCTCAATTTTACATGTATTATGACTGACATCATACAATTGGTGCATCCCCAGACTTTCAGGCGATTGTTTGAAAACATCTGAGAAGACTTCCCTTATCCTGTGCAAAATGACCTGCCTGTTTGCGAAGCTCATGTTTATTCCAGTTTGCATTGCTTTGAAATAATCCTGGCCTTCAGGCGAATTGAAAGGAGCGCAGGCAAGCTCACTGTCAAGTATTTTTATTTTGTATTTGCTTTCCATTACAGTCAAGAATTTGGTCAAATAATCTGTTGCAACCTGGTGGCCATATCCTCTAGAACCGCAGTGAAACATTAATACAATCTGGTCTGGGAAGAGCCCCCATTTTTTTGCAATTTCTTTGTTGATAATATTTTCTGGCAAAACTCTCTGAATTTCCAAATAATGATTTCCAGAACCCAATGTTCCAATTTGATCTTTTCCCCTTTGAATTGCTTTATCAGAAACCTTAGAAACATCTGCATCTTTCATCCTTCCATTTTCTTCTGTTCTTTCTAAATCTTCTTCCCAACCGTAGCCATTTTTCACACACCACTCCGCGCCAAGCTCAACAACTTCTTTGAATTGCTGAGCAGTTAATTTAACAAAACCAGAAGAACCAACACCAGCAGGAACTTTATCATATAGTTTATTTACTAAAGTTCTCAAGTGTGGTTGAACATCTTTAAAGGTAAGATTTGTTAAAACAAGACGCATACCGCAATTAATATCAAATCCAATTCCGCCCGGACTAATCACACCTTCTTCTAAATCAAATGCAGCAACACCGCCGATTGGAAAACCGTACCCCCAATGACCATCTGGCATGCAGTATGCGTATTTTTGAATACCTGGTAAATTTGCAACATTTGTGATTTGGTCGTAAACTCCTGGATCCATTTGATCGACCAATTTTTTAGATGCTACAATTCTTGCTGGAACTCGCATGCCTGATTTGTGGGTTTTAGGGATTTCCCAGATATACGGTGTGATTTGCTTGATTTCTTTTGGCTTCTCTATTCTAATCTGAGATCCTTCTTCGTTCATATAGCAGATATAGTAGAGTGAGGGATATAAATGTGAAATAGTTGGCCCATGTTATGGCAATTTAAATCACCTTTACATTTTCTAGATATGGGAATTAAATCGCAGCCGCAGAATGTGATTGCAATTGTGTGTGACCTTGACCACACGTTGGTTCCAAGGGACAGCGAGTACCCTATATTTGACCACTTCGGGATTTCAGAGGACGCTTTCTGGAAAGATGTGAACAGCAGGCATGTTGCTAGCAAGGATACTAGGAAAAAACAGCTTGAGCAGGAAGAGGAAAAGTTTCCTGTAGATATCAGGGTCCCTGTTAGCCAGGAAAGGGCGGACATATCATCTGAATTGGTATATGCAAATGTAATTCTAGAATATGTGCGTAAAGGAATATTCAAGGGTCTTAACAGAAATCTGCTCAGGGAGCTTGGAAAGAAGATCGACTTTTTCCCAGGGGTGCCGGACTTCATACAGGAAATAAAGGAGATGGTGAAGTCCAATCCCGCTTGGAATAAGCATGACATAAAAGTCGAGTTCTATATTGTCAGCTCTGCTCTCGCAGACATGATAAGGGGGAGCAAGATAAGCAAGTTCTGCGATGGGATTTTCGCGACAGAAATATTCCCAAAGTTTGGTGATGACCAGGTTAATGGGGAAATTGACCACATTTCTTTCAGTGTCAGCTACACAGAGAAGACGAGGTTCATACACATGATACACAAAGGGTTTGATGTGAGCGTGAATGATTTTGTGCCTGCAAATTTGAGAAGGGTGCGCGGGGATTGCATAATTTACATAGGTGATGGGCTGACTGACGTGCCGCCAATGGCAACAACAAACCATCTTGGCGGAAAAAGCATTGCGGTTTACAATGACAGTCCAGGCGACCCAAAAACAGAAAAGAGGTTCCAGGACGCAGTCACTTTAAGGGACCATGGCAGAGTGTTTAATTTTGGCCCAGCAGATTTCAGGCAAGGCCAACAGACTAGAAAAACTTTAGAATTGCTTGTCCAGAAAGCGGCAAACAGGATAGCCGAGGATATAGAAAAATCAGTCAAGGAAGGCACTGGCAGGTCGCCTAGGCTGGGTGAGTGAATCCAGTACACAATTGTATTTATAAATATACTACTTCTTAATGGTGATATGTTTAAGAAGATTTTGTCTGCTTTTTTGGCCCTGGCAATAGGATGCACTACACCGGGCTTGGAGAGGGGCTATACGAGGGAAGTTAGGTTAAGGCCGCCGGATTTGGACCATCCTGTAGATGTAAATACAGATTATGCGCTGGCTTTGTCAGAGGGGATTAGCTACTTGGGTGAGAAAACAGGCAAGCATGCAGACAAGTATATGCTTACAAGGGCTGGGCAGGCTGTGGCAACACTGTGGCTTGATGGAGCAGTGTCTTATTGGTCACATGAAATGGGCCACGCATACAATGTACCTCTGGACAGAGATAGGGGATGGGATTTTGAAGGCGGAACAAATAATGCAGGGCTTCCAAAGGTAGATTTTAAAGGCGGGACAACGACATTGGACAATGATCTTGCTTCGGTTGTCGGTGGTTTGAACCAGAGTGAGTCAAATGCTAGAAAACTGTGGGAAAGGACAGACACGATAACATTGGACAGGGCGACAGCTTTTTTGGCTTTCAAATTAGATGATTCTACTTACAATATCAGGGCTGCATATGACGAGGACGATGACTTCTTCAGGATAAGATTTTTTAATAGGCTGCCTGGAAAAAATGAATATCTTTATGCTCCAACAATTCCAAGGGAGGCTACAGCAAACGATCTTAACAAGACGGGTGTAATTTTTGAATATTTGGGACTTCCTTTGGGTCATGGTGAAAAAGAAATAGAGAGGAGAGCTGTGGTTGCTGATTTGCTGACTGTAAGAAATTATGAGAGTATGTGGGCAATTTGGAAATATGTGGTGACAGGTCAAAAAACGTCCACACCATTGGATTTTGATGTTGCTGGCCACAAAGTAGTGCCCCCAATTGTCGGGACTTATCTAACTAAGCGTGGGGTTTTTTGCAATGCTGATTTTAGTGTTGATGGGAACAAGTTTTCTGTTGGAAGAAACACAGACTTTCCAGACTGGAGGGTTGGGGTTGGTTTGGGTGAAAGGCAAGTTGGTTGTTTTTCTTTGTCTCCATTTGGCGCATTTAATCGAATTGGAGGAGAGGATGGATTTACCCTGGGGACTGATATTGGTTTTGAACTTGGTAAAAACGCATCGCTTGTATTTAACCTTCAGAAATCTGAAGATGATGTTATAGAAAATGGTGTTAAGAGAGTTCGTGATGGAACAGATGTGCAAGCTGGTTGGAGAGTGAAATGGTGAATTATTTTTTTATTTTGAAAACAGCGTCTACGTCTTCGGTTCTCATGAGTCTTCCATCATATCCATGTACTCTAAAAAGTTTGAACGATCTATATTTCTTTCCAAACTGGGGCTCGTGCACACCTTTATCAACAAAGAACACACCATCCTTTATCACTTCGTATGGAACCAGGGGC
>DATDTO010000001.1:0-9897 GCA_035290825.1 archaeon | reverse complement strand
ACCCAGTCTTCCGCCTCTATCACCAAGCATGCGATCGTTTCTGAGAAGGCCGTTTTCGCACATGTAAAAGAAGACAGCCTCGCCTATGTCACCTTCTATGCATGTGCCGTCAAAATCCAGAACAGCAAAATCCCCACGCTGAGCAATCTTGGTAACTTCTCTGTAAACACTATCTAAGACTTCCGGTAGCATCGATAGTTTTCGTGTTAAGGGATTTATTCTTATCGCACGCAAACCCTTAAATAAACTCCAACTATTTTTATTCTATGCGCAATCCAATCTCAGCAGCTTATCAGCTTTTTGACGACAGTTTGATGGCCGGAGCCAACTACGCTGTACGCGCCTACAACTGGACAACAGGCGGGACAAAAGAAGATTTAGCTAACGGTATCGGAGGACTGTCAGCTATATGTTTATCTGTCAGTTGTTTTGCTGCTAACCCCATAATTGGTTTTGTGTATACTCCCATATGGCTTTTTGGCGGTCACATAATCTCAAGCGCTAATATAGAATATGGCAGAAAGGAGGTGGACGCTCAAAAAATCGGAGCACTTGATTTGGAAGCTGAAAAGTATAAATCTACACAAAAAACAGCCGGTGTGGTTCTATCTACATGTGCGGTTTCCATGGCCGGCTTACCAACTATACTTCCGAAATCAGATGATACTGTGATTTATCTGGGTTATGAACTATTTTCAGTTGGTTGTTGTTTGGGGTCAGCATCAACTTATGTTATGCGCGCAGATCCGCTGCCACCAAGAAAAAATGTTTTCTCGAGAATGGTTGATAGAGCCGCAGAATTGTACGAAGAGTACAGGAAGCCAGCCTTTGAGCCTATCAAAATAGACGGGTAAATAACAATGTTATATCCTTCTGTGTTTTTCGTAAAGCTTAAAAAGTCTAGCCTTAATATATGTTATAACCTTTTACACAGTGTTTAAGACACAAAAATTAGATCGGTTTATTAGGAGTGTGATGATATGGTAAACGCACAGATGGGAAACATAGGCGGACAGCCTATTTTGATATTGCAAGAGGGAACGACAAGAAACAAAGGCCGCGAAGCGCAGAAAAACAACATCGAAGCAGCAAAAGCGATTGCAGATGCTGTGCGAACAACCCTAGGCCCAAAGGGCATGGACAAAATGTTGGTTGATTCTTTAGGTGATATCACAATCACAAACGATGGGGCGACAATACTTAGCGAAATGCAGATTGAACACCCAGCAGCAAAAATGATGGTCGAGATCGCAAAAACACAGGACCAAGAAGTTGGCGATGGCACAACCACAGCAGTCGTTCTCGCCGGTGAATTGTTAAAGAAAGCGGGCAACCTTATTGAAATGGAAGTCCATCCAACAGTCATTACAAAAGGCTACAAGTTAGCAAGAATAAAGGCTTTAGAAGTTTTGGAAGCGATGGCAAAATCAATATCCATAAACGATGACAAACTCCTTGTTAACATAGCGAGCACAGCAATGACAGGAAAGTCTGCTGAACGCGCAGGAGAAGTTCTCCCAAAGCTTTGTGTAGATGCTATAAAAAAGGTTACAAAATTAGAAGGTTCAAAGCCTGTAGTTGATGTTGACAACATAAAAATTGAAAAGAAAAAAGGAGGCTCTGTTGAAGACACAGAATTGATTGAAGGAATAGTTATTGACAAAGATGTTGTTCATCCAGGAATGCCGAAAGAGGTACAGAACGCAAAGATAGCTTTGCTAGATGTCGCTTTGGAGATTACTAAATTGGAGACAGACGCAAAGATTGAGATTGACACACCAGAAAAGATGCAAGCCTTTTTAGGGGAAGAGGAAAAGATGCTTAGGGATATGGTTGACAAAGTTGCAAAATCGGGAGCAAATGTTCTGTTATGCCAAAAAGGCATTGAGGATCTTTCCCAACACTTCCTTGCCAAAAAAGGCATACTTGCAGCAAGACGAGTCAAAAAGTCTGATATGGAAGCGTTGGCAAGAGCGACAGGGGGAAAAGTGGTTACAAATTTAAATGATCTTAACGCCTCTGACCTTGGGCAAGCTGGTCTAGTCAAGGAGAAGAAAATAGCAGGCGATCAAATGTTATTTATCGAGAAATGTAAATCGCCAAAAGCAGTCACACTTTTAATACGTGGCGGTTCAGAACATGTAATTGATGAAGTTGAGCGGGCAGTTAATGATGCAGTCAAAGGGTTGGCATCTGCTTTGGAATTAGGTAAAATAGTCCCTGGTGGAGGCGCTCCAGAAATAGAGGTGGCCAGACATCTGAGAAAGTATGCAGACACATTCAAGGGCAGGGAACAACTCGCAATCAACGCTTTCGCAGAAGCAATGGAAGTAATACCAAGAAGCCTTGCAGAGAATGGCGGTTTGGACCCAATAGATGTTATAACAAAATTGAGATCAGAACACGAGAAAAACTCAGCAATTGGAATCGATGTTTTCACAGGAATGCCGCAAGACATGCTACAGGCTGGTGTTGTCGAGCCATTGAAAATAAAATTACAGGCTTTGAAATCAGCAACAGAAGTTTCTGAATTGATTTTAAGAATAGATGACATCATTTCATCTGGCGCACCAAAGGGTGGCGGAATGCCTCCAGGAATGCCAGGCGGAATGGGTGGCATGGGCGGAGATTATTAAACTAATTTATGCCAACAGAAAATAGAAGCTCTAGAGTGTTAGAAAATATAGGAAGGAGTGGATTATGAAAAGATTTGCAAGGAGTCCTTCCTAGACCACCTCGAACAGCGCTTTTAGAACCAAAAGACGCAGTCACATATAGAGGAGAGTTAAATTTTGCGCCTCTAAGAGAATATTTCAGAACAGGCAGATATCCAGGTTAGTCAAGACTTAAACACCGATTCTTTTTCTAACGCGCTTAAAAAACTTAGAATCTTCTATACATTATGCCAACAGAAGAAAATCAGGCAAGAAGAAAAAGAATTCTGGTAGTTGATGATGAGTCAAGAGTGTGCGAATTTCTTAAATACAGACTAAGAGAGCAATACGATATCCAAACAGCCTCTAGTGGAGAAGAGGGGTTAGAAATAGTTCATAGATATAAGCCCGATGTTGTGGTGCTAGATTTTTTAATGCCAGTGATGGATGGGTATGAAGTTTTGAAAAGAATAAAGGAAGATAAAGACGAAGACGTTAGGGGCACACGTGTTATAATTATAACTGGTTATGGTACAATAGATAATGCTGTAGCGTGCATGAAAGCAGGCGCAGAGGACTTTATCACAAAGCCGTTTGAACTGTCCAGATTGACAAATTCTATTGATGTAGCTTTAAAAAACTAACTCTGCTTTTAATGTAATGCCCGAAGTAAAAGGATATATCACAGATGACAATGGAACCAGAATTCCAGGTTATAGGGAAATAAGGTTGGCCTATAGAGTTTGGAGGCAGTCGCTTTTTCCTAATTTTAATTTGAGAGATTTTTACGAAATTGGTTTTCAAACACAGCCAAAGTGTTGGAGACTTGCCTTGGATCACAAAGTTCAGGAAGCTGCAGAGACTTTTGTTGGCGAAGCAATGGTGGGTTTGACAAGAGATGAAGTCAGATATTTGGCGCGAAAGGTGTTCCTTGAAGACTCGCATTTTTATGGTCTCCTAACACGCTTACCGAAGGCTGGCAAATTAATGGACACAAAACCGGTCCCAGGAGCAAATGAGACAGCAAGAGCAGCGAAAACAATGGGAAAGAAAACAGGAATACTTTCACTTGGTTTTGAAGAATTTATATTAGGACACATTGAGCATCACGGCCTCACAGGTTACTTTGATGTTATTCTAGCGAACAGATTGGCCTATTTAGATGGAAAGGTGGTTGGCATAAATAGGCGCGTCCAAGAAAAAGGATCTGGGATGGAAAAAGTTTTGAGTGATCTAGAACTTCCAGCAGATGGCTCTGGTGTTGTTTTTGTTGGGGACAGCGAGTTGGATGTTCCTGGTTTCAGAAAGGTTGAATATCCAGTTGTAGTCGCAAGCGCAAAGCCTGAATTTAAGGAAAGGTGCAGTGCTGATCCTGAGTTTGGTGACAGGATACTTATTGCAGAAGATGGTTATGAAGAAATCGCATCAAGGTTTAACCTATTCTAGCATAACAAATAAATCCTTAACTACCAATACTTTATCATGGATCACAGGGGGCCAATCACGGTCTTTGAACCATTTTCTGACTCTGGAAATATGAAGTTGTATCGAACTCCAGACAGCAGTCTATATCTTAAATATGTAAGAAGCGGCGACGGACATGCAATAGTCACAATTGCGTCTGGAGGCCACACAATAGGGTCTTACAGGGATGGTAAACCGGTAACAGCGGTTGAAGAACATGTTCTTCGAAAGGTTCTGCATTCTAACCTACCAGTAGAAGTCAAAGGTGTGATAAACAAAAATGCGCTTGACTTGACAGATGGGCCTTTGGAAGGCCGCTTGTGAAAAGTTTTTAAACTCCCAATCAAAATATAGGAATGGCTTCAGATTTTCTTTTCGAGTCCTATGTCCAACCAGTAATCCAGAACGGCTGGTTCAACCCTGTAAATTCAATAACCTACGGCCTAATCCTGATTATTGGTGTTGTCCTGGTTTACAAACTGCTCCAGAAACTGAAAATAGAGCCTGACTGGAAATTCCTTTTGGCAATCATTCCCTTTGTTATCTGGGCTCCAATCACAAGGACGATAAGGGATTATGTTTACAGGAATTTGCCGTCAACAATAACATCAACACAACAATTCCAGACAGACTTAGGCTACAACATCGGTGTCGTCTACTCGAACACACAAGCCCACGTTTCCCAGAGCCTGCCTTCTGGAATATCCAACCTATATAGCGGTATTGTATCGTGGTTCGTGACCCCAGGCAGCTACTTGATAACAACAGTGATAGCCCTTGGTGTCTTCTTGCTTTGTGTCGGCATCCAGAGAAAATTCAAATTGGAGTATTGGAAGCCGATGTTTGTTTTGGGCTTAATTGGTTTGGTTGTGAGCATGTTTGCCTTGCCTGTAACAAGTTTAGAGCCGTTAGGGTTCCTTCTAATGTTGTTCCTACCAACCGCAGCCATACTTTTAGCCATAACATTTGCACTAACCAAAACAAATTTCAGATTGAAAAATGTTGTAAAATTTTCCAGCACCGGTATAGTAATCGCCCACTTACTCGATTCAGCAGCCACATCGACAGCTTTGCACATGTACGGTTTCAGGGAACAGCATCCAGTAATACGGTTTTTGTATGAAAGTTTCGGTACAATATACGGCTCAATGGCTTTCTTCCTTGTCAAAATCGTTGTGGTGTTCGCAGTTCTTTGGGCCTTTGACCAATACATCGAGGACAAAAGGCTGAGGAACTTCCTGAAAATAGTGGTTGTAATCCTTGGTCTCGCGCCAGGTGTAAGGGACGCGATCACGCTTCTTCTCGGGATAGCTTGAAAAGCTTTATATACCTCCCAGTGGTAAACCGAAAGGTTTAAATAGCTAACTGTCAATTAATACAATGCGTTTTCACGGCTTAATGGTGAAACCGCCTAATAATAGCTGAGGTAAAATATGGGATTTTTCATGGGTGCAGTTGGGTATGTTGACAGGTTTTTAGCAGCTATACCAGGAGCAAGGCGTATTGGTTATGTTACTTTAGAAGAAAACAGCCTTAACAAGCTTAGGGACAATCTTAAAAAGCTTGGAAAAGAGATGGCAACAGGGGATCAAGATTTAGACTTTGTTTTAGGGATGCCAGAAACAGGTTTGTCTCAAGGTGGATATGGAACAGGTCAAGTAGCTGATGCTGCTATAAGTGGCGATTTAATAAGGCGTGGTTATGGCGCTATCCAAGCAATGTTTAGAAGGCAAGCCCGAGACAATGCTGATACAACAAGAGCATTAAGTGCGCACACAGCCGATGTAACAAATAGGCAAAATGTGTTTGAACTCGGTGTTCTAGGTGAGCAAGGAAGAGTGCGGGCTGATGTAGATGCAGACATTAAAAGAAGGGATAAAAACTATGCAGCTTTTGAAGTTGGTGTTAACACACGGTTAGAAAAGCATGAAAAAGACTCCGAAGAAAGGCTAAACAATGGTTTAAAAGTAGAAAGGGAACAAGCGCAAGCTGATGTTGTTGCTTTGGGTGATAGATTAACAGCTGACAGAAGGGCAGGCGAGAAAACTCTAAGAGAAGACTACGATGCAAAATTAACGGCAGAAAGACAAAGATCTGCAATGCAATTGCAAGCAAGGGATGAAAAAATTGGCCGTCTTGAAAGGGAAAAAGTAGAATCTGATGCAGCGGTATATGCAGAAATTGCTAGATTAAATCAAGCACGAATAGATTCAGATGCTGAAACCGATCTAGCATTCGCAAAGCTAAGAGCTAGAGCAGGTGGTTAATAATTTATGCCAGCAGATCCAACTCGTTTTGAAGATGCAGAAGCAATAGGGGATGTAATTGCAGAACATGGAGCTAAGTTGGATGCACTTGGAGGGTTGGATTCTGATGCAGAACCCCCAAAAAAAGGCCGTGGTTGGGGAAAATGGGTTGCAGTCGGTGCAGGCATTGTTTTGGCAGGTTACTTAGCCAAAGATTGCCTTGTTGATTTCGCGCATTCATGGAATCACAAAGAACCAGCAGCGCAAGTTTCCACACTACCAACATACAACTGGTTTCAAGTGACTTCTGCTGTAAAGACAGGGGAAAGGGCTGTAACTCTCCGAGCAACTGACATCCCTGATGGAAGGGTAACTGGCGGGCGATATCCTGTAAGCCAAAGCGATGTTAAGACAACATTAACTCCTGAAAGGTGGAGCGTGGTTGTTGACGATGCGTGGGGAAACTTCTTAGTCGGTTCAACTTCTAGATTGGCAGATGCAGCGGAGAAAACAGGCTCTGATGGTATTGGTTCTTATTGGAAAAGGCAAGAAGCATGGGACGCATACAGACGACTTAAAGGCACGGACATTCAGGACATGAGCGTCGAGCAATCAGATGTTGGTTCAAGTTTTTCAAAAGATGACTGGAAAGAAACCTTGGCAGGTGCAAGGAACAGGCGAGGGACAACGTTTTTTAGTGATACATCAGGCGGCGCTAGTGGTAAAGATAAAACAGAAACGGCAGAAAAAATAAGAAAATATTGGGATGCAGAAGCCCAAAAAGTGGTCACTCCAGCACAATACGCACTGGAAATTAGGGACACCAACGACCCAAACTCAATACGTGGTTTTTTAATATTAGAGACAAGTGAAGGCAACCCAGTTTATGTAAGAGTAAATACCAAAGCTGGCGGCGAATTTGTTTATCCGATAAAACCCCAACGGAGAATAGGTTTTGAGCCTGAAACATGGTCATTGCCTGAAGCCAGCCTTGAATGGTTGACTACACCAACACTAGCAGACGATCAAATGGATTTTGACGGCGCTTATTTAGGAAGGTTAGGAGACCAAAGATCAAGGGCAAGGGGAGTTTACGGCAGGGATGTGTTAGGCAACAAGGCTAACGCAGAAAAAGGCAGAAGGGCAACTGACTTTGAAGCAAAGCATGGCCGATAAGTTTTTACTGATTTAATTTTTTTCTAAATAACAAATCAAAACTGAAGACACAGAACCCAAGACCCTTATTTCCCAGCGTCTATTAAATCCCTGTTCCTCTGGTCACCTTCTTTTCCATCAACAAAGCCTTTGTAAGCCGCTAAACACTGCTTGCTTGTGGCGCCTTGTGGGCAGCAGACCTTGAATGTTTGTCCAAGGGCGTCAGTCATCTCGTTCACTTTTGTGCATGCCAATGGCGAGTTTTCATATGAGTCGCCTGGTTTAGCAGGGTCTTTGATTGAATAAATTATAGCCGCAAAGCACTGGCTCTTATCTGTGCACTGGCCTTCACCTATATCACACTTGTCAGCATCCACAGCAGCTGTTCTAGTTTTGTCTTTACAATATGTCATATTTACTTTGAGGTATCTAGGATCCAATGCTCCTGTATATCCTCCAGCAGCGGATTTGGGCAAACATTTCCCAGCTGAGCCCTGTCCTACCTTGTAAATAAAGTCTTTCCAATCGCATGAAAATCCAGAAGAACATTCACTATCTGAACAACAGCCGCCGCCAAACTCCATTGTTGCAATCGCGCTCTTTATTGATTTGTATGTAAACTCAGCCTCAGCCCTGATCAAGAAGCTTTGGGTCGGCTCTGCCAGCTCTTTTGGAATGATGAAATCGCAGAATATCACATTTATTCCTTTTACACCATCCCACACGATCTGGTTGTTGGTGTTGGATGTTGGTTGTAGTGTACATTTTGTCATCACCAATTCCTCTGGATAGCTTAGCTTTATCTTTTTTATAAAGTCTATTTGCCCAGTTTTCTGCGCAGATTCCAAAGACATCGCAACGAATATCGGCCTTCCATACCTTATCGGCTGTTCAGGCGCATCCAGGTTCAATTTTATTGGCGAGTTGGATAAAGAAGCAGCCACCTTTTTCTGCCGGTCGTCCAAGCCCTCAACAGCTCTCCTGGCCCATTCCTCCCTGCTCACAACTTCCAATGGCAGGCTAGACTCAACCTTGTAATCATATTTCACAGTGGCAGCAATCGGTATATATTGGCTCCTCACACCAAAATTATTCATCACACCACATGTCAGGCCTTCTCCACCTGTAAAGAAGAACACCTCATCTACATGAGCCTTCTCAAAATGACCTGGTGGGTCGCCAGCTTTTTGTGTTGTGTTGTCAAAACCCAAATCTTTTACTGTTAAAAATTTCTGGAAGCTTTCACCTTTCCTTATCGCCTTGTAAATGTTGCTTGTTTCTATGCCACCAGTTGGCGCCTCCTCACCAACTTCCAAAGCGACTTCAACATTTTCAGCGTCTACACCACCTTCATTCTTCAGCTTGACTGTCACTTGGAATGGTTGGTATGGGAATATTGGTGAGACATCAACACGGTCTATCTTCAGGCCCAGCGCACCCTTCGCCCCAGTTGTGGGGTCGCCTACATAATTTCCAGACGCTATCTTGTTCGCAACGCCAACTGGGTTTGATATTAATTCAAAGCCCCTTCCCATTGTTGAGAAGAATGAGCTCAAACCATCAAACAGCGGCCCGAAGATATTGGAGCCGAACTTGTAGACTGTTGGCCACCATGAACCGAATGCAGCCTTGCCAACTGTTTGCGTGCCGACACCCATGGTGAAGATGACAAACGATACTATGACTATTATGACACCTATTGCGTGTCTGTTCTCAACAGTGCTCCAGCCAGCAATTAATCCAATTGCCCAGATTGCTACGAACACTATTGTTGTGCTGTCCCATTGCCAAGGCAAAAATCCTTGGCCAACATCCAAACCTATCCCAAGCATTGGTGCGTTGATAAAGGCTAGGGCAAGCAGTAAGAACATTATAACCCTGAAAACAATATTATTAACCCTTTCAACACCTTGGCCCGGAATGAATACAAAGAACGCCAGGCTCAACAACGCTAAGAACATGGAAGAAAACACATAGAACATCAACCAGACTATAAAAATACCAAAGAGCGCCTGTGCCCAATGGCTTGCATGCTGATGTAAACTATGATACCACCAGGCAGCTCCCTGTGCTGGCGGTGCCTGGTTAATCGGCAGTCTAGCCAAAACCCTTTTTTCAATCATCCCAACTAAATCAAGTTTGTTTTTCATTGAGGCCTTCCCTCCTGCCTTCCGCCTAAAACGAAGTATGCAACAAATGAAATTATAAGGCCAAAGATACCGGCTCCCGGCATCCCAGTAAAAACCACACCAATAACCAAAAATGCAAATGCCAAAACATTAAGCCCAGCCTTAAAGGTTCGCTGCCATTGGCGGTTCATTTCTTCGGCCTCGGCAGGATTGTTTGCCCTTGCCCTTACTATTTGTGCCATCACAGCT